>VBDA01000267.1:965-4159 GCA_005883655.1 Betaproteobacteria bacterium
TTCGCGAAACAGTGATTCACTATTCGGAGCTCGGCGCATCGTCCGCAAGCCTTAGGCTGCCGCGGAATTCGTCATTTGATCGTCGCGGACGCCTCGGTTACCCTCACGATACAACGTCAAATCGCTTCCCTATGGATTCGAGACTCGAGAAATTGCTGACGGTCGGCCTTACCGCCTTGTTGGCAGGATGCGTATCGGTGGAGGGGCCGTCACCGCCCGGCTATCGGCCAATCAGCGCGACGGAGGGGCGTGCGCTGGTTGGCCGCCTGCTGCCCGATGGAGTCAAGGATCGTGCTGGCTGGGCGACCGATATCTATGCGGCCTTTGCTGCGCTGGATATCCCACCGACACCCGAGAACATCTGTGCCGCCATCGCCGTGACCGGACAGGAGTCGGGATTTCAAGTCGACCCGGTGGTACCGGGGCTTGCCAGCATCGCTCGCAAGGAGATCGACAAACGCCGCGAGAGCGCCGGCATTCCCAAGTTCGCTCTGGACGCCGCGCTGGCGATCCCCTCGGCCAACGGCAAGAGCTATAGCGAACGGCTGGACGCCGTGAAAACGGAACTGCAGTTGAGCGAGGTCTACGAGGATTTCATCGGCCGGGTGCCGTTCGGCAAATCGTTGCTTGCCGATCGCAATCCGGTGCGCACGGTCGGCCCGATGCAGGTCAGCGTTGAGTTCGCCGAGGCCTTCGCCGCGACCAAGCCGTACCCCTATCCGCTTTCGGGAACGATTCGTCGCGAGGTCTCCACCCGCCGCGGCGGCATGTATTTCGGAATCGCCCATCTGCTCGATTACCCGGCCCCCTACGCGCGGCCACTTTATCGCTTCGCCGACTTCAACGCGGGGCAATATGCCAGCCGCAACGCGGCATTCCAGAACGCCGTAACCCAGGTGTCCGGGATACCGCTCGATCTCGATGGCGATCTCGTACGCTACGATCACGGGCAGCCTGCCCGCGAGCCCGGGAGCACGGAGCTCGCGACACGCGTGCTGGCGCATAGGATCGACATGAGCAAGGAGGACATTCGCAGAGATCTCGATCTCGGGAAAGCGCGGAGCTTCGAGCAGACCCGGCTTTACACCCGCGTGTTCGGGCTTGCCGACAAGCTGCTCGGCAAACCCGCACCGCGCGCCGTGCTGCCGCAGATCCCTCTGCACAGTCCGAAAATCACGCGCAACCTCACCACTGACTGGTTCGCCAATCGCGTCGAAGGTCGCTACCAGACGTGCCTGCAGCGCCTTCCCGCCTGACGCCAAAACCGGGCCAGACCGCGAGTCTCCCCGGCATCTTCACCGGCCTGCGCGTCTCGGTGGGCATCGGCGTCACCATGTTGGTCGGCGCGGAGATGGTCGCGACCAGCGACGGCATCGCGTGGATGGCGCTTACCGTCGCGGACTTCGTGCAGACCGACATCGTGCTGGTCGGCATGCTAATCATGGCCACGCTGGGGTACGGCTTGGACCAGATTTTTCGGGTGCTGGAACGGCGTGTCGTGCATTGGGCAGGGCGGGAGTAAAGCTCGAATCGGCAAGACGAGTTGCAAAGACCCCTCTACGCCGACTCCGATGCCCTCGGCGCAAGGCACTGACTGGTATTCTGTGCCGCGATGCAGATTCATATACCCGATCCGGCCCACACTGGCTCCGAGCGGGCCCGCGCTAACTTCCGGCTGGCGGTAAAGATGGCGCTGGGCTTCGTCGCCCTGATCTGGCTCATCCAGTTGTTGGACTGGGCGTTGGATCTGGAGCCCGCGGATTTCGGCGTGCGGCCGCGTCAGTTGGTGGGGTTGCCCGGCATTTTTTTCGCACCTCTGGTGCACGGCGGCTTCGCCCACCTCCTCGCAAACTCCCCGCCATTGCTGGTACTAGGCACGGCAATGTTGTACCTCTATCCGGGCGCGGCTCTTAGAGTATTGCCGGCGGTCTACCTCGGAACCGGCGTCGCGGTCTGGCTATTTGCCAGAGGATCCGCCCATGTCGGTGCCAGCGGACTGATCTACGGCTTGGTCAGCTATATCTTCGTGGCCGGCCTGATCCGACGGGACAGACGCGCTATCGCTGCGTCGCTTTTGGTTTGCTTCATGTATGGCGCGCTAATTTGGGGACTATTACCAATCGAGCCCGGCGTTTCTTGGGAAACCCATCTCGCGGCGGCGCTGATCGGCATAGTGCTGGCGATCGCGCTACGGCGTCGGGATATACCGCCGCGCGTTCGTTATACCTGGGAAAACGAAGAGGACAATGACCCTGGCGAGTAATCCGGCCCCTACTTGAATAACTTTCTGTAGTTAGGCTCGTCGGTAGCGAGTTGTTTCAGAAATGTTCGCCAATTCGCGGCCAACTCCAAGTACATAGCGTCGTAGCGCCAGGTTCGATGACGCTTCCCACGCGAGTAGCTCGGGTGTCCTAGCAGTTTGTGTATATCAGGGAGCGTTTTATTGAGAATGGGTAATGGGAAGGTTGTCGGTTTCCTTAGCCAGTCAATCGCCAGAATGTCGCCGCGATCACTCGACCCTCGGAAAAAGCCCACCAAATTGCGAGCGTGAAGCAGGAACGCTTCTAGCGCCATGTCACCATATGGCGGCGGCGGGTGTTTGCGGCATTCTTCGATGGCGACACCGAGCATATTGAATTCATATTCCAGCGTCCTGGCTGCTTCTGAAGGGTTTGGCGGACGACGTGGCTTGCGCACGTTGTGAGGACTCCTCCGGAAGCGGGCGAGCAGCGGCGTAAGCATGGCCTTAGTCCTGTTATGGCGCACCATCGGCGAGAAGGAATAGCATACCGTCTGCACCCTCCCGACAAACAGCCTAACCCCGAACTGTCCTAACCGAGTTGATCTAGCAGCCAGTGGCAGATCGGTAGCCGCGCTTGACGGTCTCAGTAGTGTGAGTTCGCAGCATGTGAACTCCGTGGAATTGATCTGTCCTGGCCACCAGACAAGTGCGTTGGGGCCCGGATATTCAGTCGCCGATTGGCAAGCTCATTCTGTATCTCATGAACCGAAAGTCCCGCTTCAAGCGATGTGACGTATCCCCGATTAACGCTGGCGGCCTTGCACCAATCCTAGACCGACGTAGCTCTGATTATTGTAATTGACCTGGGTGCCCAGCTTACGTCAGCGCCAGCAACTTCCGCTTCGGATCGATACCGCCTCTTTGATTTTTTAACCAGCTGACGCTCGATCAC
>VBDA01000268.1:0-3052 GCA_005883655.1 Betaproteobacteria bacterium
GGAGAACGGCAAGGTTGGTTTCAGCCCGTGGATAATCCGGCTTTAGCGCCAGCGCGCGGCGATACGCTGCCTCGGCGTCGACCAGCCGGTTCGCGTAGTGCAGCGCAGTGCCGAGGTTATTCCAGGCTTCGGCATGCTGCGCGTCGAGTGCCACCGCACGCTGCAGGCTGTCGATCGCCAGCTCGGCGTTTCCAGCATCGAGCAGCAGCGCGCCGAGATAACGGTGTGCCGGGGCCATGTCCGGATCGCACTCGATCGCGCGGCGAAGCTCCGCGATGGCGCGCGGTTTGTCCCCGGTTTCGCTGACGCATTCGGCAAGCGCATAGTGAGCCAGCGCATCGCGCGGCGTTGCGGCAACCGCGCTGTCGGCATGCGCAAGCATGCCAGGCTTATCGCTCTCGCGACGGCAGCACGCGGCCAGGATCAGGTGCGCGGCGGCCAGCTCTTTGGCGTCGACCGGTGCGATCAGGCACGCCTCGCACGCCCGCCGCGAGCCCGGGATGTCACCGGCCAGAAGAAGCTGCCGCGCGCGCTCGATGCGGCTGGGACCGGTCATCGGCTCCCGCCACGCTGCGCGTGCGGCTGCGCTTGCGCCAACGCCTCTTCATACGCGGCTTCCAGCGCCCGCGTGTGCCGCGGCATGTCGGTGAGCGTGGAATGCACCAGTCCGGTCCTGATGGCAGCTCTCACCGCGGACATGAACCCGCTTTCGGTCGCGAGCCGTACCGCAATGTCGACATAATCGCTGCCGCTCGCCGCGACCGTCTCGCTCACGCCCAGATTTTCGAGAATGCTGTAGGACGTGCGCTCGCCGTGCTTCTTGCCGCACAGGGTCACCACCGGCACTCCCATATCGAGCGCCTCCAGCGTGCCGTTGACGCCGCCGTATGGAAGCGGATCGAGGGTGAAATCGATCAGGTTGTAGCGCGCCTGGTTCTCTTCGTCGTTGCGGCCTTGCGGCAACACGATGACGCGTTGAAGCGGGATGTTGGCCGCGGACAGAAGTCGAACATAGACTCCCCGCGCCTCGGGCGACAACGGAGAGATGGCGAGCAGCGCATGAGGCGCGCGGTCCAGCATTTCGCGCCAAAGCGAAAGGCAGCGCCGCGACAGCTTGAGCGGGTTGACGAACGCGCCGATGACCATCGCGTCGCGGCGGATGTTCAGCCGGTCGCGGTGGAAAGGATGCTCGGCGGCCACCGCGATGTGCCGATAAGGATAGACGCAGCCGGCCATCGGCAGCAGCTTCTCGATCACAAACGCCTGATTTTCGGGCGTATCGGCAAAAGCATCGGTCAGCTTGAAGTCGATGGCGCTCAGGCCCACGGCGCCGGCGCTGGCGACGTGAGTGATCTGCACCCGGGCGGGCTTGAGCGCGAGAATGCCCGGTTTCGCACCCTTGGTGTGCGTCGACAAGTCCACCAGCAGGTCGAGGTCCTTGGCGGCAATCCGCCGCGCGGCTTCGCGCTCCGGCAGATCGCCGATCATCTCGAAATGATCACCGAACTCGCGATAACGCTGTGTCCACTCATCGTTTTCCGGCGTCAGCGAGTAGAAGTAGAGTTCGAAACGATCGCGATCATGGTGCTGGACCGCTGACCACATCATCTTGCCCATCACCTGGTTTCGAAGGTCACCCGATAGATAGCCGATGCGCACGCGACCCGCGCGGCGGATCTGCGGCGGCGAGAGCGGCTTGCCGTAGACGCGCTGCGCTACGGCGTCGTACGCGCGATAGAGTCCGAGCTGTGCTTCCGGCTCGATATCGAAATAGAGCAGCAGGAACAACAGCTGCTCCAGGCAATCGGCGAGGTCGGTCTCGCTCTCGGGCTTGAACTCGTCCTGCCGCACCCGGTCGAGATAGCGGTCCAGCCCGGCGAAATCGCCGCGATACTGATAAACCTCGAGCGCCTGCACGGCAAGCGAGAGCGCGTGCGGACAGTTAGCCTCGAACCGCTCGAAGACTCTCAACCAGTCGTCTATGCGCCGCGCGGCCAGGAGCGTGTCGCCCAGCGCCTTGTGCGCCGGGACATGCCGCGGATCGCGCGCGAGCACTTGCTCGAACGCGGCAATGGCCGCATCGGTGCGTCCCTGCTCCTGGAGGATCACGCCGATGTTGAAATCCGCCGCGACCAGCCCCGGATTGAACGCGAGCGCGCGCTGGTAAGCTCGCAGCGCGTCTTCGCGCAGATGCATCATCTGCAGCGCGACGCCGTGGTTGTAATGCGCGTCGGCGTCGGTAGGCAGGCCCTTCAGAACCTCCTCGAAGGCCGCCCGCGCCGCAACTCCATCATGACGGGCGAGCTCGGCGAGCCCCAGCGCCCGTTGCAGCGCCAGCCGCGAATTTTCGTCGGCGGCCAGCGCGAGGCCCGCTCGACACAGGGCCGCGGCGGACTCGAGATCTCCACGCTCGCGCTCAAGGTTTGCCAGCGCAATCCTTGCCTCGGCATACGCCGGCGCGGCGGTCATCGCGGCGGCAAGCGAGGATCGCGCATCGGCATCTCGGGCGTGATCGCGCAGCAGCAATCCCTGCAGATAATGGGCAGGCGCAAAATCGGGTTGTTGGGCCAGCACCGCGCGATACCCGGCGAGGGCCGAATCGGCATCGGCGGCCTGGTGTGCGGCGACCGCGGAACGCCAAAGCTGTACCATCGCGGCCGGAGCCAAGGTCGCGCACGCGGACGAGGATGTCCGCGTACAAGCAACGGTCAGCGCGGCCTCGATTGCCCTGCGATGTTCGGCCCATTGAGCCTCGCGTAGGCCCGAATCTGCAATCGATTCCGCGTTCTCACCCTGGATGATAAGGAGCGGGAGGACGTGCGTCGTCAGCGGCGCGACATGCGCGCCGGGCAGCGTCGAGTAGCTCCAGATAGTACGTGCCGGCCTCGCCGCAAGAAAAGGCCCCGTGACTTCCGTCATGCCGGCAAGATCGATCAACGCATCGTAATCGGCTTCGGCGATCGCGCGTGCCATTGCCGGCCCAGGCGCTACGCCGAGCATCCCGACCGGAACATCCTTAAGATGCGCGGCACCCCTATTGTCGGGCGCCGCA
>VBDA01000268.1:3059-4345 GCA_005883655.1 Betaproteobacteria bacterium
GGTCGCAACGTGGCGCAAGAAGGTATCGATGTCGATCATTGCGCCGCCTAAGACCGACCGGCCTGCCCGTGGCACAAGATAGGCGACGCGGAGCGCGCGTCCCGATGTGCGGCGCGGCCACAGCAGCGGAACCGGCGACGAGTACATCGCCGCGCAGACTTCCGCATAACGTTGCGCCCACGTCGAGGATAAGCCGCTTAAGCCGATAGCGGCCGCCGCGAGCGCCAATCGACGCAGCGATTCCGGATCAGCGATGGTCGCAGCACGGCGCTCCGCAATGTCGAACAATGCGAGCACGCGGTCCATGTCGCGCGGCGTGCTGGCGACCGCGCTCTCGATAGCGATCGCCAGAAGAAGTGCTGACAGCGGAAAATCGGGCCGCCGCTCGATCGCTCGCAGAAGCTCGCGCTTCTCCGACGAGGGCGGCGCCGCGGCGAGCATCCGGGACAATTCGTCCCACTCGCAAAAGGGCGAGGCGCTGGCGGTCACGAGCGCCGCGAGTTGCGAAAACGCACCCGGGTCGCCCGAGGCGAGCAGTGACAGCCCGAGACCTTCGCGCGCTGTAGCGTTGCGCGGATCCAGTGCCGCCGCACGCTGGAAATACGTGACAGCCTCGGCGGGGGCGGTCCTTCGCAACAGATTCGCGAGCGCAAGCAGCGACGAGAGGTGCTGCGGTTGCCAGCTCAGCGCCATCCGAAAAGCGGCAATCGCTTCCTCGCGACGGCCGACATCGCGCAACACCTCGCCTAGCTGAAACTGGGCCTGCACCGCGTTGCGGTTCGATTTCAACGCTTGCCGATAGCACAGCATGGCATCTATCGGTCGCGCCGCCTGCTGGTGTGCTTGTCCGCGCGCGAGCCATTCGCCGTATTCGGCTTCGATCATCCCGAGATCCTCGCCTTCAGCGCTTCCCGGAGCGCCTTGGGCGCAAGACGATAAAGCATCCGGCCCGGCAAGGTGTGGCGAATGCGCAGCGCAGTTCGCGCGATGCCGGCCATCGGGCCGCGCGGCGCAGGCGGCGCGACGACGTCCGGCGCGGCCACGGTGGTGCTCGGCGGGCGCCACGGCGCGTAATGCAAGGCGGCGAGACATCGCTCAGCCGCGATCGGCTTCGCCGCCGGCTGTGGCGACGCGCGCTTTTGGGCATCGCGATAGACCGCAAGCGTGGCGTCGGTCATCGCCCCCAGCGTGGGCTGCGGTGCCGCGCGGGCGTGAGCGGCGGCTCGATCATAAGCATTCCTTTCCATCGGATCGAGCAAGCTCACGATGCGATCGAGCATGCGCTC
>VBDA01000269.1 GCA_005883655.1 Betaproteobacteria bacterium
GTGCAAATGCGCTGGCCGGGGACGTGGGTGCTGGAGAACGGTGCGGCGTTCTACGTGATATTGCCGGACGCGGCTGGCGACTGCCCGGCAGGCATGCTGCCTGTCTACCGCTTCTTCGACAACCGCAGCGATGCCAACCATCGTCACACCGTCGATCTGACAGTGCGCCGCGCGATGATCAACCGCCAATGGGTACCTGAAGGAAGCGGGACCACCGCGGTCGCGTTCTGCTCGCCGGTCTGAGCCGCCACCAGTGCTCCGCGCTTACCGCGCGATCGAAGAGCGAAACGACCAGCGCCGTCTTGGCAGGCGGCTGAAAAGGCCGCACAGCGATTCGGGGATCGACGCATCGCGAAAGACGAACAAAAGCCCGATGCCATCGATCGTGATCTTGTCGGTCAAATTGACGATCTTGCAGGCCCTTCGTTTCCGCCGGGGGTTCGAATGAGCTGGCCGACCACTCTTCTGAGCCTCGGCACTGTCTTTCTCCTCGCGAATCCCGCGTTGTCGGGCCCGACGCCCACGTCCCCGGCCCATGAGACTTTCCTCAAGCGCGTCGATGCCGCGCTCGCCTCTCGCGAATCGCGCCAGGTTGCCGCTGTGTCCGACACAAAGTCCTGGCGCGAGGCGGGTTATCCGCAGCTCGATGCCCTGAAGATGATCCTTCCCAAAGGACCGCTTATTCGCGACGGAAATCTCTCCGATACATCGGTCCTTTATAAAGATCCGAATGGACGTTCGTGGCGGTTGACACTACAGCACGATGCGGAACGCGATGTCTGGCTGGCGGTCATCCACTCGCATCCCTGCCCTCGCGGCGGGATCCGCCGACGTCCAGGGACCGGGCGCGAGGAATCCAGGCCATCGGTTGAGACATGGACCATTCTCGAATGCTGGCCGCTCCCGATGTAAGCGGATACCGAATCAGTACTGGCGGCGGCTCCTACGGAGTGCTGATTTGAAGTTCAAAGAAGCCCCTTCCGTGCGAAGCGACTCGCATCATCGAGCCATCAGGAAGAATCGCGATGTCCCAGACGCTCACCGCTGGAAGACCGGTCCCGAACCTCGCCCAGCTCGCGCCGCTATCGGGGGAGCGATAAAGCCCGACGTCAGTGCCGGCATAAAGAGTCTTCGAGTCACCCGGATCAACCCGCAGGACATGGACCGGAAATCGCGGAAGCCCGGCCTCGATCGTCGCGAACGAGGCGCCGCCATCGTTCGTTCGGAAGAGGCGCCCGCTCGCCGCAGCAGTCGTATACGAAACGTAGAAAACGTCGACATTGGTTGGATCGAACTCGACGTGCGCCGCGTAGCGGCGGTTTGGTAGCCCGTGAAGCTCGGTCCACGTCGCGCCGCCATCGGCCGACTTCTTGACGTTGCCGGAGCCAGTCGCCGTCAGGATGTGCTGCGGATTCGCCTTGGCTACGGCAATCTTCGTGACGTACCCCTCGGAAGAGCCGTCGCCCAAGTCCGTGCTTGAAACGCGCGTCCAGCTCGTGCCGCCGTTGGTTGTCTTCCATAGAAAATTGGAGGCGGTATAGAGCACGGATGGATTCGCGGGATCCATCGTAAGCGGACTGATGAACGGAAGAGTCTCGTTGGGGCCGAAGTTCGGCGTGATCTCGTTATCGAAATTGGTACCGCCATCGGTTGAACGAAAGATGCGCGAGTTGTAGATCGTGCCATAAAGTATCAGCGGATTCACCGGATGAACGGCCACGGCAAAGCCGTCTCCACCAATCACCTCCTTGTAATTGGTCGTTGCACCGATCCGGATGTTCGTTCCGTTGTCTTGCGCGCCACCGATCACGAGGTCACGGTTCACCGCGGAGATTCCGACCGAGTAGTACTGGCGCGTTACGACGCCGGTGTTCATTTGAGCGAAGTTCGCGGCGCTGTCGGAGCTCTTGCTCATCCCGCCGTCATCTCCAACAAGGAGCTTGGTGCCTGCCCACTGCAGAGCATGAATATCCGCATGAACGTAGTGATTGTTCGAAGGGGCTACGTCCCAATGAGACTTCTTGGTCCAGTGCGCTGCGCCGTCGGTGGACTTCCAGAGATCCAGCCCGCCCGCGTAGACCTCGTTCGAGTTCGATTTGGAAACCCGCAGACTGTTCGCATACCAGCCTTGACCTGCAAGAATCGAGTCGAAGCCGTCCTGCTCGGGACTCGTCGGGCAGGTCCCCGAAATCGGGTTCGCACGAAACGTCCACGTAGCTCCGCCATCCATTGAACGATAAAAGCCGATCTGATCCACCGGATCCGCGTCGCACGCCTTTACATCGCCCGACGCAGAAGCGGCGAGAACGTAAACCGTCGATGGAGCGGACGGCGCGATGGCGAGGGACAGACGGCCGGTGTTGGCGTCGAATGGCGCGACGCCCGCACCCCCAATCTTGGTCCAGGTCTCGCCGCCATTCGTCGAACGATAGACGAAACCGTTGCCACTCGCGCTCGCGCTGGCCATATCCCAGACTGTCGCGAGAATTTTCGAAGGAGCATTAGGCACGCGGGCGAGCTCGGTGCCGTAAACCTGAGACAACTTGGTAGTCCAGGTTACGCCGCCGTCGGTCGACTTCTGAATGCCGGCCGACGTCGCCGCGAGTATCTCGAGCGGGTGGGTCGGGTGGACATTCAGAGCAAAGAACT
>VBDA01000270.1 GCA_005883655.1 Betaproteobacteria bacterium
CCTGGATCGGCGCCTCAACTGCGACACCGAATTCGTGGCTGCCCGGATTCGAAGTCGTCGGTGCTCAAGGGCTCGTCGATGCCACGCCAGCCATCGGTCGCAGCCACTCGACGAGCGAGCGCGAGTCCATCGCGCCCGATTGCCGCGCGATTTCGCGGCTGCGCTGAAAAACGATCAGCGTCGGGATGCTTCGGATGCCGTAGCGACCGGCGACCTCCTGGGCGCTTTCGGTGTCGAGCTTCGCGAATCGCATCCGGGGTTCCAGCTCCGCCGCCGCCCGCGCAAAGTGCGGCGCCATTGTGCGGCACGGCCCGCACCACGCCGCCCAGCAATCGACGACGACGGGGATCTCGCTTCGGTTGACCTGAGCATCGAAATTCGCACGAGTGAATTCGACCGGATGGCCATTGAAGAGGCGCTGCTTGCAGTTTCCGCACACCGGACCGTCGCTGATGCGGGATTCGGGCACCCGGTTAACGGCATTGCAGAAAGGGCAGGGGAGGTGAACGGAAGGATCCATGGCAGCGGCTTTTCAGAGGATGCGTCCTACATGGCTGCGGCCCCGGCCTTTCACAAGCCCGCCGGGCGCCGGAATCGCGCTCTGCGCCGAAAGCTGGCGGTATGTTCGCAGGATAAACAACTGCTAAGATCGGCGCTGGTGGAGACAAACTGTTTTGCGCGCAGGCAGACCAGAGAGCGTATCGGTCCAAGGTCGAGTGGACCGACAAATGCTTCGCCGTTGCAAACTCGGAGGCGATTCCGCACGTGAGCGCCGGGCTCGGCGGCTATTGAGAGGGAGATTACCGATGTCCAGTCGATCCAACACGTTCGTAAGTCGTGCGCGCTTGAACATCCTTGCCGGTGCGGCATGGGCGTTCGTGGTCTCACTTGCCGGAGCGCAACCGGCTCCGCCTTCAGCGTCGCCACCTCCGCCGGCAACCGCAGCGCAGAGCACGCCGGCTGCCGCAGCGCAGAGCGCGCCGACCCCGCTTCCATTCGTGCCGGCTTCGACTCCGGAACAGGAACAGCTTCGTCTGGTTCCGGCAAAGCGGTATCCCGGCAAAGTTCATATTCTTCCGGCGACCATGGAAACGACCCAGTGGGGCTGGTTCAACAATGCGCAGCCGCCGGTCCTGAATGTGAATTCGGGCGATACGGTCGTCTTCGAAACGATGATGCACTCTCACAATCAGGTCGTTCCGGGCACCACGATCGAGCAGATCAAGAAACTGAGGACCGATTTTCCCGGTCGCGGGCCGCATACGCTGACGGGTCCGGTCTACATCGAAGGCGCGGAGCCGGGTGACGTGCTCAAGGTGCGCATCAACAAGATCGTCCCGCGCGCTTATGCCACCAACTTCAATGTGCCCGGCATGTTCGGCGAGTTTCCGACCAAGTTTCCGGAGGGACAGGTCAAGTACTTCTACCTCGACCTCGAGCGCAAGGTCGCCGAATTCGCTCCCGGGATCGAGATTCCGCTGGCTCCGTTTCCCGGCACGATAGGCGTCGCTCGCGCGGAGCCCGGGCAGTACAGCTCGGTGCCGCCGGGGCGTTATGGCGGCAACATGGACGTCCGCGACCTGACCGAAGGCGCGGCGCTTTACGTGCCCGTGTTCGTCAAGGGCGCACTGTTATGGACCGGCGATTCCCACGCGGCGCAAGGCAATGGCGAGATCAACCTTACCGCGCTCGAGACTGCGTACAAGGAAATGAACGTCACGGTCGACGTCCTCAAGAACATGAAGCTGGAGTGGCCGCGCATCGAGACCAAAGATTCCTGGATCACGGTCGGCATCGATCGCGATCTCAACAAGGCGCTCGACATCCTGCAGGAAGAGACGAGGACGTTTCTGATGGAACAGCGAAAGCTCACCAAGGATGAAGCGGCGAAAGTGATGATGGCAACATGGGACTGTCGCGTTACCCAGGTCGTCGACGTCAACAAGGGCCTGCATTGCTTCAGCGCCAAGAACACCAAGGAACGACGCAAGATCGAGGCTTTGCCGGAGAAGGAAAATAAGAGCTACCTGGTCACGGTAGGCAGGGACGCGGACCTCAACAAGGCGATGGACGACGCGGCTTGGGCGATGATCGGCCTCCTTGAGCAGGATAAAAAACTAACCCGTCTCGATGCGTATAGCCTGGCGAGCATGGTGATGGATTGCCGACTCGCGGCACCCGGCGCGACGCAGAAGGCGGTGCACTGCCTGGTGCCAAAAAGCACCTGGGTTTCACGCTGATCCATTAATGTAATGCCGGCTCGCATACTCGGGCTGCTGATCACCGCGGCCGCGATGGCTGCGCCCGTTTCGGGCGCGCTCTCCGTGGCGCCTGCGTCGGCCGCATTGCGCGTGGTCGCGACTACCACCGACCTCGCCACGCTTGCCGCGGCGGTGGGCGGCGAGCTCGTCAGCGTGGAATCCATCGTGCCGCCCGCCACCGATCCGGAGGCGTTCGAGCCGCGTCCGGGAGACGCCGACAAGCTGCGGCGCGCGGCGCTGCTGGTGCGGGTCGGGCTTGGCTACGACTACTGGCTGGACGCGCTGACGCAGCCTATTGGCGACAAGCGTCTCATGCGCGGGGGCGACGCTTACCTCGACGCATCGGCCGGAATTCCGTTGCTCGAAATTCGCGGGCAAAGCGTTATGAACGAAGGCGGCCACTCGCACGGAGTCGCCAATCCGCACTACTGGCTCGACCCCGA
>VBDA01000271.1 GCA_005883655.1 Betaproteobacteria bacterium
TAGTGCCTACCGTTCGCACCCTGGTTTTGCAGGCGCATCGCTGGACGGGGCTCACGGTCGGACTCGTGCTGGTGTTCATGGCGATCACCGGTTCGCTCATCGCCTATCGGCCGCATCTCGAACCTATTGTCAACAGCGAGCTCCTCACCGTGCCCGCGTGCGCGAATCGGATGCCGCTCGATACGCTTGCGGCCAACGCCCGCGCTGCGCATCCGGCGGGAGACCTCGATTACATCCGCATAACCGGGAGTGAAGAGGGTGCCGCACGCATCCCGTCGACGCAGATTCGCATAAGCGATCCGGAGTTCCAGGACGACGTGTTCATGAATCCGTGCACGGGTGACGTCGTGGGCCAGCGTCCCCGATACGGCGGCTTTCTTGCGTCCGTCGAGCGGCTGCACCGTTTCAGATTCGTCGAGGGAGGCAATCTGATCGGCGGCACGACCGCGCTCTTTTTTGTGTTCGTCCTCGCCGCCGGTGGACTCTATATGTGGTGGCCGCGGCGGCTACGCGCGCTCAAGGCGGCGGCCAAGCTTAATCCTCGTCTGACCGGCCGCGAGCGGACCTTGAATCGACACAAAATCATCGGTCTCTACGCGAGTCTTATTGTGCTCGCGAGCGCGCTGACAGGATTGCCTCAGTCCTTCGACTGGTACAGAAATGGCATCTACGCGCTGACCGGCTCGCCGGCCCCGGAGAAAAAGCCACGCTCGACGCCGGTTCAGGGCGCCGAGCGCCTGCCGATGGACGCGTACTGGCAGCGAACCCAAGCGCTTGTTCCGAATCCCCGGGAAGCGCTCCTGCATTTTCCATCCAAGCCCAACGACCCGGTCGAGATTTTCGCAATCGCTCATGACGCGCCGCATGCGAATGCGCGCACGATGCTGTTTCTCGATGCGTACAACGGCGACATCCTTCGATACACGCCTTATGACAAGAGCTCGCTCGGTCACAAGGTCTACTTCTGGACGCTGTCGTGGCACACCGGCGAGGTTGGTGGGCTTTTCGGGCCGCTGGTGCTCCTCTTCGGTGCGTTGAGCGTGCCTGTCCTCGCCTATACGGGCGCCAGCAGCTACCTGCGCCGCAAATTCCGGAAAACCACTGGAGGTGCACGGTTGAACGTGCAGGTCGCCAACAAACGCGCTGAAGCAACGGACATCTGCACGTTCGAGCTCGCTGACCCGCTCGGCAACGCGATGCCGAACTTCAGTGCTGGATCGCATGTCGACGTGCACGTGCGAGACGGCCTCGTCCGGCAATACTCGCTCTGCAACGATCCTCGCGAAACGCATCGCTATCTCATCGGCGTGCTGCGTGTGCCCAACTCGCGTGGCGGCTCGAATGCAATGCACGACGACATCCAGGAGGGCGATGTCCTCGAGATCAGCGAGCCCAAGAATCACTTTCCCCTCGCGCACGCTGCCAAGCGATCGCTTCTGCTCGCCGGCGGCATCGGTGTCACGCCCATCCTCTGCATGGCCGAGCGGCTCGACAACATCGGAAGGGAGTTCGAGATGCATTACTGCACCCGCTCCCCGGAGCGTACTGCATTTCTCGAGCGGATCAAGCGATCGACGTTCGCGAAGCGTGTGTGGTTCCATTTCGATGACGGCGCACCTGAGCAGCGCCTTGACATTCCGGGGCTGCTCCAGAATCCGCAGAGCGACACGCACCTGTACGTGTGCGGACCCCAGGGCTTCATGGACATCGTGATCGCAACCGCCAGGCAGAATGGCTGGCCCGAGCATCGCGTCCACAGGGAGTACTTCTCGTCCGACGTCCGGAGGTCGGAAAACGACACCGAGTTCGAGGTCAAGATCGCGAGCACCGGGAGGGTGTACCGCGTCGCAAAGGACGAGACCGTTGTCGCGGCCTTGTCTCAGCACGGCATCGACATTCCCACGTCGTGCGCGCAGGGCGTTTGCGGCACCTGCCTTACGCGCGTAATCGATGGCGAGCCGGAGCATCGCGACCTGTATCAATCCGACGAGGAGCGAACCAGAAATGACCAGTTCACGCCGTGCTGTTCGCGCGCGAGAAGCGTGATGCTCGTCCTCGATCTCTAGCCAGGCCGATGCAAAACGCATTCATCTGCCGCGTGTGCCGCAAGTCGGATTAGAGTGCCCTGGTGCCCGGGGGTGCTCGACGGAGGAACGGTGCCTGAATCCGAATTCAGCGCAAATTCATTTCGATTTAAGGTGGGGAAACTACGATGGCTGCGCTTCTGTCTGCCGAACCCTATAGACTCAGGAGGAACCCTTGAACAGACTCATAAGACTCGTTTCCATCGCCGCCTTCGGCGCCTGCTTCGTTCTCGGCACCACCGGGCTTTGGGCCGCTGATCCGCCGAAGAAGAACTGGACTCCACCTGCCCAGAAGATCTACGCGCAGAAGCTGTCCGACGACACCATGGCGAAGCACCCCGAGCTGCTCAGCGTCACCTTGCACGGCGTTCCGCCCGGACAGGATAACGTCTACACGATGTTCGCGGGCTCGTTTCCGGAGCGCATCGGCAATCCTGACGACCCGGATGACATCGACGTCACCAAGAAAGGCATTACCATTCTCGACCCGCGCTGGCACCGGACCAATGACACCGACAAGAAATTTGTCGTGTTGATGCCGATGCGCGACAAGGCGGGAGAAAATGTCGGCCTGGTGGTCTACGCCTTCAAGAATCCGCGGAATCCGAGCACCACTTCGACGGAGAAGGAATACCTCGCGAAGTCGACGGCTTTGCGGGACAGTCTGGCCAAGCAGATCCCGAGCTACAAGGCACTGTTCGATCCGGCCAAGT
>VBDA01000105.1 GCA_005883655.1 Betaproteobacteria bacterium
TTCCTGCTGGCGGAACAAAACACCAATGTCGCGCTTCGATTCGCGGACTACGGTTACATTCTAGAAAACGGTCGCGTGGTGATGGATGGTGCGGCAGTCGAGCTGGCCCGAAACGAGGACGTCAAGGAGTTCTACCTCGGCCTGTCAAGCGCCGGACGCAAGAGCTTCCGCGACGTGAAGCATTACCGCCGCCGCAAGCGCTGGCTCGCTTGAGCGAGACCGCGGCGGACCGCGTCAGAGCGCTCGAACGTTTCACGGCAATGCACTTCAGCCAGGATTGGTTCTCGCAGCACATCCCGATCTGGACTCGCCTGCTGCACGAATTCAAGGGCAAGGCCGGCCTTCGCATATTGGAAATCGGCACTTTCGAGGGCAGATCGACCTGTTGGCTGCTGGAGAACATCGTGACCGGCGAGGGCGCGCATATCGACTGCATCGATACTTTCGAAGGCGCCGAGGATATGGTTGCGCTCAAGCTCGACATGAGCAAAATGCGCGACGTATTCGAATCCAACATCGCGCCCTGGCGAGACCGGGTAACGGTCTATGCGGGCGAGAGCGCCGCGGTGCTTCGCGGTCTTTCAGGCCCGTTCGATCTCGTGTATGTGGACGGTTCGCACCGCGCACCCGACGTGCTGGCGGATGCCGTGCTCAGCTGGCCGCTGCTGAAGGTTGGCGGCATCATGCTCTTCGACGATTATCTGTGGCAGCAGGACCCGCGGCCCGAGCATTGCCCGCGGCTGGGCATCGACAGCTTCCTTCGCTGTCAAAAGGGATAGTTCGACGTCCTGCTTGCGCAATATCAGGTTGCGGTTCGCAAGCGCGCCGAGTATTCGCAGCCCGAACAAGACAGCGCGGACGCGCTCAAGAAGGAAGGCGGACCCACCCGCGACGCCAAGATCGTCTATGCCGGACCGAAGTTCACGTTCCGCCGCTAATGCGGCGAGCCGCCGCTGTTTGCTAGCGTTGACGCGGACGAGCAGGCGGCAATTGCCGCGGGCGGCGCTTAAGCGTTGCAGGACCTGATGATGGCTGACTATTTCGACACACTCGAGACGCGTGACCCCGAATTGCGTGAGCGCGCGCAGCTCGCCGCGCTGCCCGCGCAGATCGCGCATGCCAAAGCGAACGCGCCGGCGTACGCAAAACTATTGGCCGACGTCGATCCGAGAGAGGTGAGCTCGCGTGCGGCACTGTCGCGGCTGCCGGTGGTGCGTAAGTCCGATCTGCAGGAGTTGCAGAGATCCGACCGACCTTTCGGTGGCCTCGTCACGGTTGCCTGGGGCGGCGCCACCCTGGTTTTCGCGTCGCCCGGTCCGATCTACGAACCCGAAGGCCGCGACGTGGACTACTGGCGTCTCGCCCGAGCGCTGCACGCGGCGGGATTCCGTGCCGGTGATCTGGTGCACAACTGCTTTTCATACCACTTCACCCCCGGCGGTGCCATGCTGGAGAGCGGTGCCCACGCGCTCGGCTGCACCGTCTTTCGCGGCGGCACCGGCCAGACCGAGCAGCAGCTCGAGGCGATGATCGACCTTCGTCCCGATGGCTATGTCGGGACGCCGTCGTTCCTCAAAATCATTCTGGAAAAGGCGGACGAACGTCGGCTCGCCGTGCCGAGCCTTAGGAAAGCACTACTCTCCGGCGAGGCGGTTCCGGCATCGTTTCGAGACGCGCTCGGCGGGCGAGGAATTCGCGCCCACCAGGTTTATGCCACTGCCGACGTCGGTTCGATCGCGTACGAATCCGACGCGCGAGAAGGCTTGATCGTCGACGAAGGCGTGCTGGTCGAGATCGTGCGCGCGGGTACGGGAGATCCTGTGGCGGCGGGAGAGGTCGGCGAGGTCGTCGTCACGCTGCTGCGCAACCGGGACTACCCGCTGGTCCGCTTCGGCACCGGCGACCTCTCGGCAATCGTGCCATCTTCGTTGTCGGCCGCATCACCGTGCGGTCGCACCAACATGCGCATCAAGGGCTGGATGGGCCGTGCCGATCAGACGACCAAGGTCAAAGGCATGTTCGTGCATCCGTCACAGGTTGCCGCTATCGTCGCGCGTCATCCCGGCATCGGCAAAGCGCGTCTGGTGGTCGACAACCCGAAGGGCGCCGATACGATGACTCTGCACGTCGAGGTCTCGGACGGCGATTCGTCTCCTCGCGAGGCGATCGTGGCAAGCATCCGCGAGGTCACCAAGCTTCGCGGCGAAGTGACGATACGCGCACCGGGCGAGCTCGCCAACGACGGCAAGGTGATCGACGACGTCCGGCGCTACGATTGACCGTTGCCGGGTGACCACCTCTAAGGCGCCGCAAGCGGAATAGACTTGGGGCGACCGACCGGAACCTGCGGATGATGAGCCGCCGCACGGCTCGCCTCTCGGTCTTGCGGTCGGTTCCGGGACGACTATCTCACCGGCTGCACGCTGCATCGTGCTACGATCTTCGCGGGGACTTTTACCATGTCCAAAATCGCTCCCGCCACCAGCTCGCCGACGCCGCTCGCCGAGGAGACTTTGCGCGCGATCACCTCTACCGGCGTGGTTCGCAATTTCCCCAAGAACTCGATACTGATCAACGAGGGCGATACCGCCGATTCATTGTTCATCGTGCTCAGCGGGCGGGTGAAAGTGTTCGCAAGCAACGAAGCCGGCCGGGAAATCGTGCTCAGTTTTTTCGGCCCCGGCGAATACGTCGGCGAGATGTCGCTCGACGGCAGTCCGCGTTCGGCCTCGGTGATGACCATGGAGCCGACGTCGTGCGCGATCGTCACTCGGGCCAACTTCCGCCAGTTCGTGCTCGCGCATCCCGAATTCGCGCTGCACTTGGTCGAAAAACTGATTCAGCGCGTGCGCATCACCACCGAGACCGTGAAGAGTCTGGCGCTGTCCGACGTCTACAGCCGGTTGGTCCGGCTCATCATGGCGTTGGCTATCGAGCGCGACGGGTCGCTGGTCGTTCCCGAGAGACTCACCCAGCAGGACATCGCCGAGCGTGTCGGCGCTTCGCGCGACATGATCAGCCGCCTGTTCAAGGATCTGGTCGCGGGCGGTTATCTCAGCATCAAGGATCGAACCATAACCGTCCTGAAAAAGCCGCCGTCTGGGTGGTGAGACCCGACGGCAAGAGCCGCCGTCTAGCTAATAGACTCTTGCCGTCGGCAAAAGTCGCTGCCCCGCTGGTAGACCCTTCGCGGTCCTGGTGCGGGTCAGGCGAGCACCCGTGAATTTTCTGCAATCCCGTGCCGGAATCCTCCGCCGCGTCGCGCAGCGGCGTGGCGCTAGAGTGGGCGCATCCGACGGCGAATGATCGCCGCCGGTCAATCGGCGGGCCCCATAGGCATGCGGTCCGCCGCGAAGCCCACCAGCACGAGGAGTCTGCCATGTCCAAACCGAGACGATCTTATTCCAGCAGGAAGCGATTGCTGGCGTCGGTAAAGGTCGCGGCCTTGCTAGCCGCACTGGGATTTGTCACCGTGGTTCTCGAGCAGCCGCGACTGACCGCTTCGCCCACAAGCCCGAGAACATCGATCGAGCAGCTCTATCCCACCGATGCGGGCAGCGCGCCGCTGACTCGTTCGATGTCCGAACCGGCGGCTTCGGGGAAGTCGCAGCTACCGGCGTCGGAACATCTGCCGGCATATTTTCCCGGTCAGTTTGCGCCGCCGGGCGGCGAAGTCGAGCCGCAGCCGCCGACGTTCTGATCGCGGGTCATGGTTTTGCGCAATCGCAGGCGTCTGCGCCCTTGTCGAAGACGATTCGCCATTGGCCTGGCGCCTCCCGTCGCCAGATCGAGGTGAAGGTCGCGAACAACTTGCCGGAGGGATCGCGCACCGGACCGGTGCTCAAGGCAAGCTCGCCTGATTCCAGCACCTCTACCTGCTCAGGCTGCCACGAGAACGGTGCCTCGGTCTTTTCGAAAAACCGCCGCCATGCGTCGGCCACTCGTTGCTTGCCGCGAAGCGCCGTGGATCCCGAAAAGAAAACGGCGTCGTCGGACAGAAACGACTTGAAAGCTATGTAATCGCGGTCGGCCATGGTCTTGGCAAATGCGCGTTCGACGTCGGCGACCTCTCTTCCTGCGCGGAGCGTGCCAGGCGGCGACAGCGCGGCGCACGCGCTCAGCATCGCGGCACAAAGCAGCGAGGCGAGGACCGGTGCTGGCCAAAGTGGCATCGGTGGCAATACGGCGTTATACCCGCGGCGCGCGAGTTAGTACGCGGTCATCGATGACTGCGGCGTGCCCGGACGCGCGACGCATCGGAGCCGCCGACAGCCGCGGCGCAGCGTGCTTCGTGCGGGCATTATCGTCAGATCCCGCCCATGCAGATATATTTCACCTCGACATATTCTTCGATTCCGTACTTCGATCCCTCGCGCCCCATGCCTGATTGCTTGACGCCGCCGAAGGGCGCCACCTCGGTGGTGATCAGCCCCGTGTTCACTCCGACCATGCCGTACTCGAGGGCTTCGGCAACGCGCCAGATACGTCCTACGTCGCGCGAGTAAAAATACGATGCGAGGCCGAACTCCGTGCGATTGGCGAGCTCGATCACTTCCTCGTCGGATTTGAAGCGGAACAAGGGCGCGACCGGGCCGAACGTCTCTTCGCTGAAAATTTTCATGTCCGCGGTCACGCCGGTGAGCACGGTCGGCTCGTAGAAGGTCCCGCCCAGCGCGTGACGCTTGCCGCCGACCGCCACCTTCGCCCCATGCGCGGTGGCATCGGCGACGTGCTCCTCCACCTTTTCCAGCGCTTCGCGATTGATCAACGGTCCTTGCGTAACGCCGGCTTCGATACCCGACCCGACCTTGAGCGCTCGCACACGCTCGGAAAGCTTCGCCGCAAACGCGTCATAGACCTTGTCATGCACGAACAGGCGGTTGGCGCAGACGCAGGTCTGCCCCGTATTGCGGTACTTGGAAATGATGGCGCCTTCGGCCGCGGCGTCGAGGTCGGCGTCGTCGAAAACGATGAAGGGCGCGTTGCCGCCGAGCTCGAGCGAAATCTTCTTGACCGTCGGTGCAACCTGCTTCATCAGCACCCGGCCGATTTCGGTCGAGCCGGTGAAGGAGAGCTTGCGAACGGTGGGATTCGATGTCATCTCACCACCGATCGCCGACGACTTGCCGGTGATCACATTGAGGACGCCGGGCGGAAAGCCCGCGCGCGCGGCAAGCTCGGCCAGCGCCAGCGCCGAAAGCGGCGTCGCCAGCGCCGGCTTGATCACCACCGTGCAGCCGGCCGCAAGCGCGGGCGCGACCTTGCGGGTGATCATCGACGACGGAAAGTTCCACGGTGTGATCGCTGCACAGACGCCGATCGCTTGCTTGATCACTACCAGGCGGCGGTCGTTGCCGATCGTCGGGATGACGTCACCGTAGACCCGCTTCGCTTCCTCCGCGAACCATTCGCAATATCCGGCGCCGATGGTGATTTCACCCTTGGACTCGGTCAGCGGCTTGCCCTGCTCGCTGGTCAGGATGAGGGCGAGATCGTCCGCGTGCATGAGTTGAAGCTCGGACCACTTGCGTATGATCGCCGAGCGCTCCTTGGCCGTCTTGTCGCGCCACGCCGGCCACGCCCGGTCCGCCGCCTCGATGGCGCGCGCGGTCTCCGCCGCGCCCATCATCGGCCCGGTCCCGATTTTTGCCGCGGTTGCAGGGTTGACGATGTCAAACGTTTCGCCCGAGTCGGCATCGCACCAGCGGCCGTCGATGTAGCATTGGTTCTTAAGCAGGGCCGCGTCCTTGAGGGGAAGCGGCCGACGGCGTTCAGAAGTGTCGGGGGCCATGGAGTTCTCCTGCAACGTTTGACACGGGAAGCTGTGTCCGACTGGCGAACCAATGATTATAAGCTAAGGCGATGGACGCTCGCCGGCTTCATGGTCACCAACGTGACCCCGCTCAGCACCAGCGCCGCGCCGAGAAGCTGGATCCAGTGCACGGCTTCGCCGAGGATCCACCAGCCTAGCCAGATCGTAAACACCGGTCCGAGCGAGCCGATAAGCGAGGTACGGTTGGCGCCGATGCGCTTGATTGCCTCCGCTACGAGGAACGTCGGCAATACCGTCGAGAACAGCGCCATCACCAGCGAGAGCACTTGAATCGACGCCGGCGCGGCCAGCGCGGCAAGCGGTCTGGTCAGCAGGAACTGAACCATGACGAACACCGCCGAGGTCAGCATCGCCCAGGCAATGAACCGCAGGCTTCCCAGGCGCGCGATAACCGGACCCGCGCCGACCAGATACAGCGCGTAGCAGAACGCACCGGCGAACACCAGCGCTCCGCCGAGCCAGAAACCATGGGTGTCGCTGGTGACAAGAAGATCGTGCTCGAAGACGAGCAGTATGCCGGCGTAGGAAAGCACAAGCGCTATCCAAATTCTGCCGCCGACGCGTGTCCTGAACAGCGCCACCGAAAGCAGCACCACCATCGTCGGATAAAGGAACAGCACCAGCCGCTCGAGCGACGCGGTGATGTATTGCAGGCCCATGAAGTCGAGGAGGCTCGCGAGGTAATAGCCGATGAAGCCCAGCCACAGGATGGCCATCCAGTCGCGGCGGCGCATCGGTTCCGCGTCCGATGGCTTGCTCGCCCACCACGCCATGAGCGCGAAAAACGGCGCCGAATAAATCAAGCGCAGCGCGAGCAGCGTGACGGCATCGATCGGCGCCCACGAATAGGCCAGCTTGATCAGGATCGCCTTGAATGAAAAGCCGAGGATGCCGATCACGGCGAATGCCGGCCCGGCGAGGCTCACACGTGCCGTGGCAATCCGATCGGCGTCGCTCGCCGCGGGCACGGCCGTTAATCCCAGCGCACCAGGCCCGCGTACGCGGTGCCGAGTATCACCAGGCCGAACGCGATCCGGTACCACGCGAAGGGAACGAAATCGTGATGTGCCACGTAGCGCAACAACCAGCGCACCACGAGCAAGGCGCTGATGAAGGCGACGACAAAGCCGACGCCGATCATCGCCAGGTCGTCGGCGACCAGAAGGTTGCGGTTTTTCACCAGCTCATAACCGGTTGCCGCGAGCAGGGTCGGAATCGCCAGAAAGAACGAAAATTCGGTCGCAGCCGGCCGCGAAAGACCGAACAACATTCCGCCGATGATGGTCGCCCCCGAGCGTGACGTGCCGGGAATGAGCGCGAGCGCCTGCGCGAGGCCAATCTTGAGAGCATCGCTCCAGCGCATCTGGTCGACGCTTTGGATCCTCACCGTCCCCGGATTGCGGCGCTGGCGCCGCTCGGCCCACAGGATTACAAAAGCGCCGACGACGAATGCCGACGCCACCGGCACCGGCGCGAAGAGGTGAGCCTTGATCAAGCGGCTGAATGCGAGGCCGAGAATGGCCGCGGGAAGAAAGGCGACGCCGACATTGATCGCGAAACGTTGGGCCGCGCGATCGGAAAACAAGCCGGCCGCGACGCCGATGAGCTTGCGGCGATATTCCCAGCAGACGGCGAGGATCGCCCCGGCCTGGATCACGATCTCGAACAGCTTCGCCTTGTCACCGGTGTAATCGAGCAGCGACGCGGCAACGATCAGATGTCCGGTCGAGGAAACCGGCAGGAACTCGGTCAGTCCCTCGACCAGTCCGAGAATCGCAGCGGTGAGTAGATTGGGCTCGACCATGGACTGGTGACCGGTAAAAAAAGGCCGGGCGACGTAACGCCGCCCGGCCTTATATTGTACCGCGCAAGGGACAGATTGCCCGGCGGATGGAATTCTCAGCCGGCGTGCATTTTGTCCAGGAGCACGCGTGCCCGTTCCACGATGTCGCCATGATCTGCCGGGATTTGGCCCGCGGGTGTGAGCGCGTCGATCAGTTGCGGCAAGACCTGCGCCATTCCGGAGCTCGCGTCGCCATGCGACATCCCGAGCCGCTGCGCGATTTCGCCGATCGATCCGCTACCAAGAATCTCCTGCAGCTGGGCGCCGCTGATCGGCATGTTGGCGCCCGTTGCGACCCACGAGCTGACGTGGTCGGCCATTCCGCCATGCTCGAACTTGCTGATGATGCCGGGCAGGCCGCCGTTTTGCTGGAGCAGTTGCAATGCGACCTGCAGTATTGATCCCTGACCCTGCTGGGTCCCGACGAGCACGTTTTGCAGCAATGTGTCCAGAATTCCCATTGCTCCCCTCGCGTGTTATTCCGGCGATTCTACGCGAGCGCGGGGCGGCGAGCTTCGATGCGACCAAGTCGCGCGATGCCGTGCCCATCATCCAGCCTCGTTGGCAAATATCCACAGATCGTCGGGTGGAAGCTCGATAAACGATGCGCGGCTGCCGGCGGGGAGATGGCCGTAGCAGCGAAGGCGTAGCGCGCCGAGCTTGAACAGTTGTTCCTTGCGATCGCCCAGGAACATGCCGGTGACCACTTCGGTGCGCAGGCGGTTGTCGCCGTCGCCGTCGGCGATCCGGGTGCGTTCGAGGCGGATGATGCCGGTGGCTGCGTCGCCGATCTTGAGCGCGCCGCGGACGGCGCCCCACAGCTGCCAGCCCTCGCCTTCGAGCAGGGCGCGGCCGTCGACCACCTGAGTCACCTTGCCCGGCAGATGATTGTTGCTGCCCATGAACTCGGCGGTAAATTGGGTCTGCGGCTGGTTGTACATGTCCTCCGGCGTCCCCTGCTGCTCGATCTTGCCGAAGTTGAGCAACAGGATCTTGTCCGACATCGCCATCGCCTCGGTCTGGTCGTGGGTGACCACCAGCGCCGAGAGACCGAGGCGGACGATCAATTCGCGCAACCACGCCCGCGCCTCCTCGCGCAGCTTGGCGTCGAGATTGGACAACGGCTCGTCCATCAGCACCACCGGCGGGTTGTAGACCAGCGCGCGGGCGATCGCCACCCGCTGCTGCTGGCCGCCGGAGAGTTGGTGCGGCAACCGTTTGGCCAGCGCACCTAAACCGAGATTGGTGAGCGCCTGATCGACCCGCTGGCCGATCTCGCTCACCGCAATACCGCGCAGGCGCAGACTGTAAGCAACGTTGTCGAATACGCTGCGATGCGGCCACAAGGCATAGGACTGGAACACCAGCCCCAGATTGCGCTTCTCGACCGCCATGTCGACGCCGGCCTCGCTGTCGTAGAGCACCGCCTGGCCGATGCTGATCTTGCCACGGCTGGGCTGCTCGAGTCCGGCCACCGAGCGCAGTAGCGTGGTCTTGCCGCTGCCCGAGGCGCCCAGCAGCGCCACCACCTCCCCCGGATTGAGGGTCATCGAGACCCCCTTCAGAATCGGATTGTCGCCATACTGCAAATGAAGATCCTCGACCACCAGCTGGTCGGTCGGCTTGGTGGCCAACTGAGGATCGAGCTTATTCATGCAGGCGCACTCCGAAGCGCAGCGCGAGGCCCAAACCGAGGGCGACCAGCGCAATGTTGATCAGCGACAGCGCGGCCACCTGATCGATGGCCCCGGCCCCCCACAGGGAAACCAGCATCGAGCCGATGACTTCGGTCCCCTGCCCGAGCAGATAGACCCCGGTCGAGTACTCGCGCTCGAAGATCATGAACACCAGCAGCCAGCTCGCCAGCAGACCGAAGCGAATCAGCGGAATGGTGACCTGGCGCAGCACCTGAGCGCTGGAGGCGCCGACCGTGCGCGCCGACTCCTCCAGCTCGGGGCCGATCTGCAGCAGTGCGCCGGAGATCAGCCGCAAGCCGTAGGCGAGCCAGACCACGGTGTAGGCAAGCCAGACCGAGAACACCGTGTTGCGCAGCTCTTTTAAGCCCGGCACGAAGAGGAAGATCCAGAGGAAGGCCAAGCCCGCGAGCAAACCGGGAATGGCCCGCGGAATCAGCACCAGGTAGTCGAGCACCTTGGCGACGCCGCCGCGCTGGCGATGTCCCGCGAGCCCTATAGCGGTGTAGCACGCAACGGCGAGGCCGCCTCCGATCGTGCCGATCAGGAAGGTGTTGACGATCGCGCGGACCTGGTCAGATTGACTGAAGACCTGCGTGAAGTTTTCCAGCGTCAGCACCTCGGTAAGCGCGATGCCCTCGCCCCATTGCTCGACGAAAGCGCGCAGCGCGATGCCGGAGATCGGCACCACGATAGTGAAGAGGAGCCACAAGGCAACGATCGCCAGCGCGATCCACTTCCAGCCGCCTAGCGGCAATAGCTTCTGCCGGGTCGCCTTGCCCTTCACCGAAACATACTTGCCGGAAGTCTTGAGCAACCAGCGCTGCAGCAGCACCAGCGGGAAGGTCACCGCCACGATGCACACCGCCACCGCCGCCATCAGATGGTAGGAGGGGGTGCCCAGCTTGTTGGTGAGCTTGTAGAGGTAAGTCGAGAGCACCAGGTGGCCCTCGGGGTCACCCAGCACCAGCGGCAGCCCGAACAGCTCGAAGCCGAGGAAGAACACCAACACCGCGGCGTAGAACAGCGCCGGCGCGGTCATCGGCAGGCTGACATTCAAGGCCACCCGCAGCGGATTGGCGCCGACCACCCGCGCCGCCTCCTCGACGTCGGAGCCAAGACTCTTCAGCGCCGCCGACGAGTACAGGTAGACGTGCGGCACGTGGGTGAGCCCGGCGATGACCGCAATGCTGGTCAGCGAATAGACATTCCACGGCACCTCGCCCACGATGGCCTTGGCCCACAGTGAATAAAAGCCCACCGGTCCCATCGCCACCACATAGCCAAAGGCGAGCACCATGGGCGAGATGAACACCGGCACCAGCACCAGCACCTCGATGATGCGCTGCCCGGGCAGGTCGGTGCGGGTGAGCAGAAAGGCCAATGCAGCGCCCAGCGGCAGG
>VBDA01000336.1 GCA_005883655.1 Betaproteobacteria bacterium
CGGCGCGCGACTCTTCGTATTCTGGGAACTATTGACAACAGTCGCCCAGGGCCTATGCTCGCTTCGCCACGCCTCATGAGGGCGGGAGCGGCGGCGAAGGTCAAGGCGGCTCACCGGCCAGCTTTCCAGTCTAAAGCGAAAGATCACACCACCACTGCGAACACGGAATGAGCAACAAAAAGACTTGCTTCGTCGTCATGGGCTTCGGCAAGAAAGTCGATTTCGAAACCGGCAAGGAATTCGACCTCGACATGACCTACAAGAACGTCATCAAACCTGCGGTCGAAGCTGCGGATGTGGAATGTGTTCGCGCCGACGAAATCACCCACGCGGGAGTGATCGATGTGCCCATGTATGAGCGCATCCTGGAAGCGGACCTTGTGGTCGCGGACATCTCTACCGGCAATCGCAACGCCATTTACGAGCTGGGAGTGCGTCACGCCTTGCGTCCCCATACCACCATCATCATCGGAGAAGACAGCAATACCAAGATTCCCTTCGATCTGAACCATATCGTCATCCGCAAATACCGCCATTTGGGTGAGGACATCGGCGCCTCGGAGGCAAGACGGATGAGCAATGACCTGACAACAGCGATCAAGGAGCTGCTCGCGGCGCAGGACCCGCGAGCGGATAGCCCTGTCTATACTTATATTCCACGTCTCCAACGTCCCGGATTGATTCCTGCCGAGTCGGTGGCTGCCACCACATCTACTCGCGGGCCGGCCTCACCCCCACCGCCTCAGCCGAACGAGACGCATGGGGCGATGATGACTCTCGCGCGAGAGGCGCAGGCGCGGGAGGACTTTGCGACGGCGAAGAGTCTGCTCGGCTCGATCGTCGCGCTCATGAAGAGCCAGTCGCCCGGCCGCCCGGTGGACGCGTCAATCTTGCAGCAACTTGCTTTGGTGACTTACAAGAGCAAGCAGCCGACCGCCCTGGAAGCGCTGCGCGACGCCTGCGCGATCCTGACCACGCTTGAACCGGACACTACCAATGACACCGAAACTCTCGGCCTGTGGGGTGCGGTCCACAAACGGCTGTGGCAGTTGACCAGAGATCGGACCAGCCTCGACGGAGCCGTGCGCGCACTCGAGCGCGGCTTCTTTATTCGCAATGACTATTACAACGGGATCAACCTCGGCTACATGCTCAACGAGCGAGCGCTTGCGCAGACCGATCTTGCGGAGGCGACTGCCGATTTCATCCTTGCGCGGCGGGTGCGCCGCGAAGTCTGCGAGATCGCTGAGGCTTGGTGGAAGCAAGCGAGCGAGACTGGCAGCGAACAGCCGCCGGACAAAATCTATTGGGCGCTCGTCACGCTCGCCGAAGCCGCCTTGGGACTCGGCGACGAAGATGGATCCACCGGCAAAGTGGATGATCGAATCGACCGAAACCCAACTCGCCAATCTCCGCGAGCTCCTAAAAGTCGCCGCGGCGAAAGGGATTCCGCTGCAAGCGCCGCCACCACCAGTGGGAGGAGTCCCCATTGACGACCGGTGACAAGCCGCGGAAGGTATTTCTGTTCAGCGGGCACATGATCGACGCTCCGGATCGCAAATCGCCACGATTCCCCGCCGATAAGGTTGCTATTGCAGGTGCTGAGATCGAAGCCACGCTCGATTGGCTTGGAGCCAACGCAAGCGATCTTGCGATTTGCGGCGCCGCTTGCGGTGGGGACCTCCTGTTTGCCAAAGCAGCGCTCGCGCACGACGCACGGCTGGAGCTCTACATTCCTTTTGATGAGCCCACGTTTCTCGCAAAGTCCGTCGACTTCGCGGATGCCGACTGGCACAAGCAATATGAATTGTCGAAGCGACGTGGGACACTTCACGTCATGCCCGATGAGCTAGGGCCACTACCCGACGGGGAGGATCCGTATGAACGAAACAACCGCTGGATGCTTGAGGCGGCGTCGAGGTTCGGCTCCGAGATAGTGAACTTTATTTGCCTTTGGAACGGGGAGGGCGGCGACGGGCCAGGGGGTACGCAGCACCTCATGAATGAGGTGCGCGAACGTTCTGGGCGCGCTTACTGGCTTGATACCACCAAGCTCTGGACCTGCGAGTCTACATCTGCTTGAACAGATGATTGAAGGTGCGGCTCACCTCGAGCCTTTCCTGGCTGCCCTTCACATGCACTAGCTGACGGCCGCGGAAGTCGCGGCTGACCTGCTCTACCGCATCGACGCGAACCACGGTGGAGCGATGGATTTGCCAGAATTCGTCCGGGTCCAGCTCATCGATCAGCTCTTTGATCGGCTTGCGGATCAGGGCCTCGAAACCGCGGGTCTGCACTCGAGTGTATTTGTCCTCGGCGCGGAAGAACAGGATGTCGCTGGTCGGGATCATCCGTATATTGGCGCCCACGCTGGCTTGTACCCAACGCATGTATTCGCGTGGCTTCAGGCCGCTGGTCCCCAATCGTTGCGATAGCTGCGCCAGCAGGTCATTCATCGGATCCGGTACTTGCTTGAGCCGCGCGCGCAGGCGCTCGCAGGTCAGCGCCACCCGCTCCGGGTCCGCCGACGCCGGCTTCAGCAAATAATCGACCGCGCCGTGCTGGAAAGCGCTGATCGCGTATTGGTCGTGGGCGGTGACGAAAACCACATGAGCTTGGCCGGCGAGCGCTTGGGCCGCCTGGATACCGTCCATCCCGGGCATGCTGATATCGAGAAAGACGATGTCGGGTTCCAGGCTCTGCACGAGGGCTACTGCCTCGCGGCCATTGCTGGCCTCACCAACGATCACAAGCTCGGGCCACGCTTGCTTGAGGCTCGTAATGATCTGGTCGCGCATCAGGCGTTCATCGTCGGCAACGACGGCGGTGGGCGCGGGCAAGGGGTGCATGCTGGTACTCGTCCAATCAGGCCGGGGATGTGGCTGGAGCGATTTCGTAGGGCACTTTGATGGTCGCACAGGTGCCACCCCAAGGCGGCACGCTGATGATCAACTCGGCGCGGTCCTTGTACAACGCTTTCAGCCGCTCGCGGACATTGGCCAGTCCCACGCCGCCTTCGCCTTTCGGCATAAAGCCGACGCCAGTGTCGAGCACATGGACGGCCAGTTGGCCGTCGACGAGCGTGGCACCGATCTCGAGCCGCCCGCCCTCGACCTTCGGTTCCAGACCATGTTTGATGGCGTTTTCCACCAGGGTCTGCAACATCATCGGTGGGAAAACCGCCGATTTCAAGTTTTCCGGAACGCTCAGTGACGGCTGCAGGCGTCCTTCCATTCGCACCGCCATGATTTCCAGGAAGGCGCTGCAAAGATCGATCTGCTGACCCAGCGAGGAGCGGCTGCCTTCGCGCATCTGCGGCATGGCCGAGCGCAGGTAGCGAATCAGGCTCTGTTGCATTTTGGAGGCGCGCGGCGGGTCGGTTTGGATAAGCTGGTCGACGCTGGCCAAGGTATTGAAGAGGAAATGCGGCTCGATTTGCGCCTGCAGCGCTTCCAGGCGCGCTTCCAGCACGGTGCGCTCGAGCTGTTCGGTTTCGGCCCGCTGGGTGGCCGCGTTGGCGGTCAGTTCCGCTCTGCGCTTGCCGCCCGCCACTGCCTTGATGATGAAGGAGACAACGATCAGCGCGAATATCGGACCGTCCTGCTTGAATATGCCGCCCAGTATCAGAGCCAGCAATGAAACAAGCAGCAGCTTCTTCCACGACACGACGGCAAGCCAATCGAAGAAGCGCCACCACATCACGACAATGTCATCGCGGATCTCACGCAGGGTCTGTCTGGTTCCGGATGGCGAGGCGGGACCGCTCTTGCCGCGTTCGGCGGTCTTGCCGCTGCCGGGGCTGCGTTGGTCGGGATTCATCTTGTTGCGCTCTGGTCGCCTACTTATCAAAGGGCAAGATTACGGGAGGGGGCGGCTGGGCTCCAGCGCGGCAAGACACAATGCGCGCAGGTAGGGCTGAAATGCAGGAAACCGTCATATTCGGTTGGGCCGTGGCGCCATGCTTCCGGTACCGGCACAGGACCGTAGCGCGCCGCGCCCCTCGCAGTGTATGGGCGCTGTTGTTTTGCTCGTATCTACGAAGGCCTTCGGACT
>VBDA01000337.1 GCA_005883655.1 Betaproteobacteria bacterium
TTCGCCGGCGTTGTCGATCTGGCGCGCGGCGATGCAGCCCTCCATCCAGCAGCCGGGATCGCAGGCGACGCCGTTGCCGAGGACTGGCTTCATCCCGAGCTCCCGGATGCGCTCGATCGCTTTTGACAATGCATCCAGGGTGACGAGCTTCATGAGCTTCAGCTTGATGTAGGACGCAGCCTCGAGCTTTGCGGCCTTGTCGATGTCCGCGATGCCGTAGATCGATTCGTCCAGCATCAACGGCACCTCGGCCACGCGTGCGACAGCAAGGTGCGAGTCCCAATCGCCGGCCGCGCAGGGCTGCTCGAAGAGCTCGATGTCGGCGGGGTCGAGCGCCTTCACGAAGCGCACGCCCTGCTCCGCCGTGAAGGCCTGGTTGGCATCGAGGCGTATTGTCGCGCGGCCGTTCACGACCTTCTGAAAAGTCTTCACCAGCGCGATGTCCTTGTCCAAATCGAATCCGACTTTCACCTTGATGGTCCGGTGGCCGGCCGTCAGGAACTGCTCGAATTCGGTGTGCATGGACTCTTCATCCTTGGCATTCAGGAGGCCGACCAGCGGCACGGCGGTATCGGCGGGCAGCTTGAGCAAGTGGCTGCCTGCCAGCATCTCGAGCGCGGTACCGAACGCGGTTGCCGTGAACGGGAATTTCACTCCCAGCTCCTTGATCAGCCGCTCCGCCCGATCACCGGCTGCAGCGAGATTGCCGGCGAACGCTTTTGCCGCGTGCCAGCTGTCTTCGATAGTCTCATCGGTATAGCCGGTGAGTATGGTGGCCTCGCCGAAGCCTGTCCTGCCATCACGATCGATGACTTCCGCGATGATGGTGTCGAAATGTTCCACCGGCCCGAACACCAGGCGATAAGGCACTTTCAGCGGCACTTGCAGCCGGTACACCGTGATTCTGTCCAACGCCTGCATGTCGCGACTCCTTGACTCGTTCACGGCCGACGGCGTTCGCAAGAACCGAATCGACGCGCTTCAGGCTGCAACCGGGGCGAGAAACTCCTCCTCGATGTAGCGGGTATAGGTTCGACCCTCGATGAAGGTGCGGTCCCGCAACAGCTTCTGATGAAACGGAATGGTGGTCTTGACGCCTTCGACGCGCATTTCGGCAAGGGCACGTTGCATTCTGTGTATCGCTTCTTCGCGGGTCGCGCCCCAGGTGATCAGCTTGCCGATGAGCGAATCGTAGTACGGCGGTATGGTATAGCCCTGAAAGAGCTGGCTGTCGACGCGCACGCCCGGCCCGCCGGGGCAGTGGTAAGCGGTGACGGTTCCCGGTGACGGGTTGAAGTTGTTGGCGGGATCCTCGGCGTTGATGCGGCATTCGATCGAATGACCCTTGCTGACGATATCCCGTTGCGTCATACCCACACCCTCGCCCGACGCGATACGGATTTGGCTCTCCACCAGATCGGTCCCGGTGACCATTTCGGTCACTGGATGTTCCACCTGTATGCGCGTGTTCATTTCCATGAAATAGAATTCCTGCGCCTTGTCGTCGACGATGAATTCGACCGTGCCTGCGCTCGTGTAGCCGACGCTCTTTGCCAGCCGCGCAGCGGCTTCGCACATGTCTTTCCGGAGCTTGTCGGTCAGGCCTGCAGCGGGTGTCTCCTCGAGGAGCTTCTGATTGCGCCTTTGCGTCGAGCAATCGCGTTCGCCCAGATGCAGCATGGTCGCTTCGTCCCCCAGCACCTGCACTTCGACGTGGCGGACCCGGGTGAGAAATTTCTCGACGTAAAGCGCCCCGTCGCCGAACGCCGCCTGCGCCTCCTTCTGCGCCTGCGAGAAGGCATCCTTCATGCCCGCGCCGTCGGTCACCAGACGCATGCCGCGCCCGCCGCCTCCCGCGGACGCCTTGAGGATCAGCGGAAAGCCAATGGATTCGGCCACGGCGGCAGCCTCCTGCCAATCACGCACGGTGCCTTTCGAACCCGGCGTTGTTTTCAACCCGGCCTCCGCGGCCGCTTGGCGCGCAGCCGCCTTGTTGCCCATCAGACGGATGACGCGGGCGCTCGGTCCGATCCAGGTCAAACCCTTTTCGGCGCAGAGCGCGGCGAAATCCGGATTTTCGGAGAGAAATCCGTAGCCCGGGTGAACGGCGTCGGCCTTGAACGCCGCTGCCGCGTGCACCAGCAGCTTTTGATCGAGATAGCTCTTCGACGCGTGCGGCGGCCCGATGCAAACGGCGCGATCGGCGAGACGCACCGCGAGCGAGTCCCCGTCCGCCTCGGAGTAGACCTGCACGGTTTCAATGCCCATGTCGCGGCAGGTGCGGCTCACCCGCACGGCGATTTCGCCGCGATTGGCGATGAGGATACGTTTTATCGGCTTTGGCATTGCATTCGAGCGATCGCGTCCAAGCGCTTCATTCACCGTATTCGATTTTCAAATCCGCCACCTGAGCGCCGGATTCGGTGACGAAGACCGGGTTGAGGTCGAGGGACAGGATGCGGCTTTCGCTGGTCGCAATGTTGCCCGTTTCGCAACCTGTTTTTGCGGAAGAAGCAGCGAGCGGGCACGCCGGTGACGGTCGGCCAAGCAGTCTGCGACCGCGTCATCATTTGATCTCGTACGAGCTCAGCGTACCAAAAAGCCGGCGTCGAGAACGATGGCCTGGCCTGTTATGCCCTGCGAAATATCCGATGCGAGATACAGTGCCAGGCGAGCTACCTCCGCTGGCTGAATCATTCGCTTCAGCGGAATGGAATCGGCAATCCTCTGCCGTACTTCCGGCGTCATCAGGCCAGACG
>VBDA01000338.1:0-410 GCA_005883655.1 Betaproteobacteria bacterium
ATTCTCGCAGCAGCTCAGGTCTTCTGGCCGATCTCGAAGTTGGCCATGTTTTCCAGCGCGCGGACCATGCCAGAGTGGTCCCAGGCCTTGCCGCCGTGAGCGACACAAGCGTTGAAGAGTTCCTGGCAGGTCGCGGTATTGGGCAGGCTCACGCCGATCTTGCGAGCGGAATTCAGTGCTAGATTGAGATCCTTCTGGTGCAGCTCGATGCGGAAGCCTGGGTCGAAGGTGCGCTTGACCATCCGATCACCGTGCACTTCGAGGATGCGCGACGACGCAAACCCGCCCATTAGCGCCTGGCGCACTCGGCCCGCGTCCGCACCCGCCTTGGAGGCGAACAGCAGCGCCTCGCCTATCGCTTCAATGGTCAGCGCAACGATGATCTGGTTCGCCACCTTGCAGGTCTGGCC
>VBDA01000338.1:455-4182 GCA_005883655.1 Betaproteobacteria bacterium
GCCTTGGCGCCGACCTCGCCGCCGGATACCGGAGCGTCGAGATATTCGCAACGGAGAGCGTTGATGCGCTTGGCGAACTCCTTGGTCTCGATGGGCGAGATGGAGCTCATATCGACGACGATCTTGCCCGCCGCAAGTCCTTCTGCTACCCCGTTCGTCGCGAACAGCACCTTTTCGACGTCGGGCGTATCCGGCACCATGGTGATGATGATGTCTGCGTTCTGCGCGACTTCCTTGCCGTTGGCGCAGACCTTCGCGCCGCCAGCCACGAGGGCTTCCGGCACCTTGTGGTGCGTCAGCGCAAACAGCTGGTGACCACCCGCCTGCAGATGGCCCGCCATCGGTGCGCCCATGATGCCGAGACCGATGAATCCGACCTTGCTCATTGTCACTCTCCCTTAGATTCCGAATGCAAACTTGGGCATATGCCGTCTCTTTCGCTGTTCAGTCCAACAGCGCGATCGCGGTCGGGGCGTCGGCCTTGCCGGCGGCGAGATCCTCGAACTCGGTAATGTTGTTGATCTCGGTGCCCATCGCAACATTCGTGACGCGCTCGAGCATCACCTCCACCACGACAGGGACACGATGCTGCCGCATCAAGGCCTGCGCCCGGATGAATGCCGGCTAGACCTTCGACCACCGCGACGTGGTCGACCCCGTAGCCGTTCAGCTCCGGCGCGTTGATGTTGTCGAAGCCCAGTTGTACGCAGTAATCCATTTCGAAGCCGCGCTGTGATTGACGGATCAATCCCAGATATGAGTTATTCACCACGACATGTAAATAGGGCAGCTTGAACTGGGCGCCGACGGCGAGCTCCTCGATCATGAACTGAAAGTCGTAATCCCCTGAAATCGCGACGACCTGGCGTTGCGGGTCGGCGGCGCACACGCCCAGCGCTGCGGGCGCCGTCCAGCCCAGCGGACCCGCCTGACCGCAGTTGATCCAATAGCGCGGCTTGTACACATGCAGGAACTGCGCTGCCGCGATCTGCGACAGCCCGATGGTGGTGACGTAGCATGTCTCCTTGTCGAAGACTTTGCACATCTCCTCGTACACGCGCTGCGGCTTGATCGGCACGTTGTCAAAATGCGTCTTGCGCAACAGCGTGCGCTTGCGCTCACGGCACTCTTCCAGCCACGCACCACGGTCCTTGAGCTTGCCGGCCGCTTTCCATTCGCGCGCCGACTCCACAAACAGACTGAGTGCGGCGCCGGCGTCCGACACAATCCCGTAATCGGGGCCGAAAACCCGGCCGATCTGGGTCGGCTCGATGTCGACGTGCACAAACTTGCGGCCCTTCGTGTACACCTCGATCGAGCCCGTGTGACGGTTGGCCCAGCGGTTGCCGATACCCAGTACGAAATCGGACGCCAGCATTGTCGCATTGCCGTAGCGGTGGCTGGTCTGCAGACCGACCATCCCGACCATCAAGGGATGATCATCCGGAATCGCGCCCCATCCCATCAACGTGGGGATAACGGGCACGCCGGTAATCTCGGCGAATTCGACCAGCAGTGACGATGCGTCGGCGTTGATGACGCCGCCACCCGCCACCATCAGCGGACGCTTGGCCTCGTTGAGCATGCCAAGCGCTTTTTCTATTTGCGCACGACTCGCCTTGGGCTTGTAGACCGGCAGCGGTTCGTAAGTCTCATCGTCGAACTCGATCTCCGCCATTTGAACGTCGAACGGCAGATCGATCAGCACGGGACCGGGGCGGCCGGAGCGCATCAAGTGAAACGACTGCTGGAAGACGCGCGGGACCTGCGCGGGCTCGCGTACCGTCACCGACCACTTGGTGACCGGTTTAGAAATCGACTCGATGTCTACCGCCTGGAAATCTTCCTTGTACAGACGCGCCCGTGGCGCCTGGCCCGTTATGCAGAGAATCGGGATCGAGTCGGCTTGCGCGGAATACAGACCGGTGATCATGTCCGTTCCCGCGGGGCCCGACGTACCTATGCAAACACCGATATTGCCTGCGCGCGCCCGCGTGTAGCCTTCGGCCATGTGCGACGCGCCTTCAACGTGGCGAGCGAGCACGTGTGTAATGCTCCCGCGGCGCTTCATTGCGGCGTACAACGGGTTGATCGCGGCACCCGGAATCCCGAATGCGTGCTCGACGCCTTCCCGCTCCATCACCCGCACGGCTGCTTCTGCCGCCGTCATTTTCGCCATGGCTCGCTCTCCTCCTCGATCGCCGCATCAAGCTTGCGTCGCCGCAAGCAAGCGGCATGTCAATAAGTGACATTTTTGCCAATGCCGAATGATATGTCCAATATATTGTTTAACTTGATTGATATGAAATTACTATGCTTGTGGGGCTGACGCCCACCTTCTTCCCCCAAGTCAATGGCGGCAGCGAAGACACCGGCGGCTTGTGCCACACATGCAAGCGCGGCGCTGCTCGCTGCCTGCGTTAGGACACCGCGTCGCATGGGAAACGCGCTACGTCGAGCGGGCCAGGATCTCCTTGGCCTTGGCGATGAAACCGCACACTACCGGCGATGTATCGTCCTTGCGCTGAATCGCGTACACGTCGGCGCGCGGGGCATTGCGCGCGAGGGTACGATATTCCACGCCGCGGCGGTGCACGCGCTGCAGCGAGGCCGGGACTAGCGCCACGCCCAGGCCGGCGGCGACCAGGCTAGGGATCGCCTGCGATTCGACCACCTGTTGCGAAACGTGCGGCACGAAACCCGCATCGAGGCAGCACGCGTGAAGGTATTTCGCGAACCCGGAGGAATCGAGTCTGAGCAGTACGAACTCTTCGTTCCTGAGATCTGCCAGCTCGAGCTTACGGCGCTTTGTCATGGGATGGCCACGCGGCAGGGCCACTACAACCGGATCGGGCCAGATCTGCTCGCTCACAAGGACGTCATCGTTCAAGGCGGTGCGCGAGAAGCTCAGGTCGATCTTGCGGTCGCGAAGGCCCGCGAGTTGCGCAGCCGGCGTCATTTCGTGCAAGACCACGGCGACCGCGGAATGGCTGCGGCGATACGCAGCGATAAGCTGCGGCATCGGCCCGAGCAGCAGCGATCCGCTGAGCCCGATTTCAAGGCGGCCGGCGCCACCGGACCCAATGGCCCGCGCATGGCTCCGCGCTTGATCCACGCGCTCAAGGATAGCCTTCGCGTGCTCGAGGAAAGCCTCGCCCGCCGCGGTGAGCTCGACGCGTCGGCTGGTCCTCATCAGCAGCCGCGTGCCGAGCTCGCTTTCCAGATCTCCGATCTGCTGGCTTAAGGGAGGCTGCGATATGTGCAGCCGCTGGGCCGCGCGCGTGAAGCTGGATTCCTGGGCGACGGCGACGAAATAGCGCAGGTGGCGTAGCTCCATATCTCTTGCCTATCGATGAATGTGAATAAGACTTCTGACATATTATGCGGTGGCCGCAACAGTAATTGCGTCACCGCGTCCTTGAGCGTACGTACCTCGCCTTTCTTGACAGCCTTTTCTACCCGCGCATAGACTCAACTGACCTATCGCCGAATCATAAAGAGCATGGCTTTTATAGGAGACAGCAAAATGAGCACTCCAAACGCCTCGCCTTCGCTCTACAACGAGGACTTGGCACCTGCCAAGGTCCGCAACTGGGGCGCGTTCAGCATTTTCAACGTGTGGACCTCGGATGTTCACAGTCTCTGGGGATACTACTTGGCGGCCAGCCTGTTTTTGCTGTGCGGCAGTTTTGTCAACTTCATACTCGCCATAGGACTTGGCTCGCTG
>VBDA01000339.1 GCA_005883655.1 Betaproteobacteria bacterium
GGTCTATCTGATCGATGAAGTGCACATGCTGTCCAAAGCGGCGTTCAACTCGATGCTGAAGACGCTGGAAGAGCCGCCGGAGCACGTGAAATTCGTGCTCGCGACGACCGATCCGCAAAAGATCCCGGTCACCGTTTTGTCGCGCTGCCTGCAATTCAATCTCAAGGCACTCCCGCAGCCAACGATCGCCGCGCGCCTCGGTGAGATCCTTCGTGCCGAGGACATCGCGTTTGACGATGCCGCGCTGCTGTTGATCGCCCACGCCGCGCGCGGATCGATGCGCGACGCATTGTCGCTGCTCGACCAGGCGATCGCCTACGGTGCCGGCGAGGTGCGCGCCGAGGTCGTGCGCACGATGCTGGGCACCGTCGAGACGGAATACATCTATCGGATCGCCGACGCGCTGATCGCCGCGGACGGTCCCGCGCTCCTCGGGGAAGCCCGCGCGCTCACCGAGCGCAGCCTCTCGTTGCCATCCGCGCTGGATGAGCTGGCGGCGCTGTTTCATCGGATAGCCATCGCCCAGACGGTGCCGGAAACCGTCGACGCGCTCGCCGACGCGGACCGTGTGGCCAGCTACGCGAAGGCTTTTTCGGCCGAAAGTGTTCAGCTTGCCTACCAGATCTGCGTTCAGGGGTGTGCCGATCTCGCGCTGGCGCCGGATGAGCCTACGGGTTTTGCGATGACGCTGTTGCGGCTCCTTGCGTTCGAGCCCGCGACATCGCTTGAAGCGAGCGGGGCCGCGCGTCCCGGCACCGGCCCATCGGTCAGGGCGGTCAGGCAGAACGCTGCGCCTTCGGAATCGACGAGCACGAGGACGGAATCGCGGGCTTCGTCGGCGTCGAAATCGGAATCACCGCCGGCCGGCGCGCTTGCAAGCCCTGTGCCACGTTCAGACCATGTGCCGGTCCCGGGCCCGGTTGCCTCGGCCGCAGCTCCCATCGCGGAAATTGCCGATTGGCCGGCGTTCGTCGCCGGCATGAAGCTCTCCGGCATCGCGCTGCAACTTGCGGCGCAGACTGAGCTCAAAGCCTTCGCCGGCAATGAGCTGGTCCTGGCGGTGCCCGAGGCGTCGCGTCACCTGATCGACAAGGCATACGCCGACAAGCTCAAGGCGGCGCTCGATGACGCGTTCGGGCGTCGCATGCGCCTGCGCTTCGAAGTCGGCGGAGCGGCGACGGCGAGCCTCGCGGTAGTCGAGAAACGCGAGCGCGCCGAGACACAATCGAAAACCGAAGCGGCATTTCGCGACGATCCCTTCGTGCAGGACCTGCTCGCGCGTTTCGACGCCAGGATCAAGCCCGACTCGATCAAACCGGTTTCCTAGAGAGGATTCGGACGATGATGAAGAACCAGCTTGCGGGTCTGATGAAGCAGGCACAGGCGATGCAGGAAAACATGAAGCAGGCGCAGGACGCGATCGCCGCCATGGAAGTCGAAGGCGAGGCGGGTGGCGGCATGGTCAAGGTTGTCATGACCGGCCGCCATGACGTCAAACGAGTCACCATCGCTCCGACGCTGCTGTCGGAAGACAAGGACATGCTCGAGGACCTGGTCGCTGCGGCGATGAACGACGCGGTGCGCAAGGTCGAGGCAGCGTCACAGCAGAAAATGGCAGGCTTGACCGCGGGTATGCCTTTGCCTCCCGGATTCAAGCTTCCGTTCTAGCGTGCTGTCCCGCAGGTACACAGCACACCAGTGGAACCGCTCAGCAGCCTCGAGGAGCTGACCCAAGCGCTGCGCTGTCTTCCCAGCGTCGGACCCAAGGCGGCGCAACGCATGGCGCTGCATCTTCTGCAACACGACCGCGAAGGCGCGCAAAGGCTGGCGCTGGCGCTCGAAGCCGCGGCGCGAGGGGTCCGCCATTGCCAGCGCTGCAACACTTTTACAGAGGACGAAATCTGCACCCTCTGTCGCTCGTCAAAGCGAGATGCGACGCTCCTGTGCGTGGTGGAAACGCCTGCCGATCTGATGATGGTCGAGCACACGCAGGCGTACGCAGGCTTGTATTTTGTGCTCATGGGCCGCCTTTCGCCACTCGATGGCATCGGTCCGAAGGAGATTCGCCTCGACCGGCTGCTCAAACGAGCGCTCGATGGAGCAGTGCGCGAAGTCGTGCTGGCGACCAACTTTACCAACGAGGGCGAGGCGACCGCACATTACATCGCCGAGTTGCTCGCCGCACGCAAGCTCAAGGTCACGCGGCTCGCGCGCGGCGTACCTGTCGGCGGGGAGCTCGAGTACGTTGACAGCGGCACGCTGGCGCAGGCGCTGCGCGAAAGACGTCTCCTCGCCAATTAGATGCCGCGCCGCCGCGGACCGGCGCCCGGTTGCGCGTGGCCATCGAGCCGGAGTAATCTGCAACAGAAGCCACGCGAGGAGGCGAGATGCTTGTCAGCGAGATTCTGCGTATCAAGGGAAACGCGCTCTTCACTACTCCTCCGCACGGGACGGTGCTGGATGCGGTGAACGTCATGGCTCAGCATGACATCGGTTCACTGGTCGTGATGGATCACGGCCGCATGGTCGGAATGCTTACGTTCTCGGAAGTGCTGCAGGCGCTTGCGAAGCGAAATGGTCAACTCGGCGATCTCAAGGTCAGCGACATCCACGTGAGCGATCCGTTGACAGCCACGACCGGTCTCGACGTGATGGAGTTGCGGCGCGGGATGCTGGAGCGGCACGCACGATATGTTCCGGTAATCGACGGTCCTACGCTGCTCGGCGTGGTGTCGTTTCACGACGTGGCCAAAGCGGTCTACGAAGAGCAGAGC
>VBDA01000340.1:0-2417 GCA_005883655.1 Betaproteobacteria bacterium
CAACAGGCGATTGCGGTCGAGCGCGCGTTCGCGGTCGATGGATGCCAGATCGGTGACCGGCTGTGCAATGTCGTGGCGTGCCTTCGGGGGCAAACGCACATTCAGCCCGACGCCGATGACCGCCAGCGCGGGTCCGAGCGCATCGCCGGATATCTCGATCAGGATGCCGCCGATCTTGCAGTGACGATAGACGAGGTCATTCGGCCATTTGAGCTGTACATCCTTGAAGCCAGCCGCGTCCAGCGCACGGCCCAATGCGACGCCGACCGCGAGCGACAGGCCGGCTAAAAAACCCGCGCCTTGCTCGAAGCGCCAGCCAAGGGAAAAGGTGAGACTGCCGCCGGCGACCGCCGTCCAGCTGCGACCGCGGCGCCCGCGCCCCGCAGTCTGCCACTCGGCGACCAATACCTGGCGGTCGACAGCCTGGCGCGCTGCGCGGCGCAGCAATTCGGTGCTGGTCGAATCGACGCTGTCGGCGACTTCGATCTTCAGCCGTGAGGCCGCGTTGCCTAGCGCCGCGACGATCGCGTCGCGGTCGAGGAAGGGGACCGGATCGAGCAGACGATAGCCCACGCCACGAACGCGCTCGAGCGTGAAGCCCGCGTTTTCCGAGGCCCTGAGAATCTGCGACACACGCGCACGTGTCACACCGGTCGCCGCGGCAAGCGCCTCGCCCGAATGGAGTTGCCCGTCAGACAGCCGCCGCAGCAAGGCGAAACCGAGAGGAGAGAGCACGGAAGAGGCGGCCACGATTGTTATCTCGCAGAGCAATGGCACGGTGCAGCTTGTCCGGCGCCAGCGCGGTGTGCGGCGGTTGTCGTGTTATTCCGCGGGCCGCTTATTGGGCCCGTCCTCGAGCACGCCACGACGAATCTGGTCCAGCTCGATCGATTCGAACAATGCCTGGAAGTTTCCTTCGCCGAAGCCTTCATTGCCCTTGCGCTGGATGATTTCGAAAAAGATCGGGCCGATCACGGTCGAAGTGAAAATCTGCAGCAGCATTTCATCCTTGGCCGGTGCGCCATCGAGCAGTATGCGCTGCTCCTTGAGCCTCCGCGTGTCTTCCTTGTGCCCGGGCAGGCGCGTCGCGAGCGCCTCGTAGTAGGTGTCGGGGGTGTCCTGGAACGCGACCTTGCGCTCGCGCAACACGGCGACCGTGGTGTAAATGTCGCGCGCGGCAAGCGCGATATGCTGTATGCCTTCGCCGCGGTAAGCGACCAGGTATTCCTGGATCTGGCTCTTGTCGTCGGAGCTTTCGTTGATTGGAATGCGGATCTTGCCGCAGGGGCTCGTCATCGCCTTGCTCTTCAAGCCCGTCAGCTTGCCTTCGATGTCGAAGTAGCGGACTTCGCGGAAATTGAACAAGCGCTCGTAGAAGCTCGCCCATTCTTCCATCCGGCCGCGATGAACGTTGTGCGTCAGGTGATCGATCGCGACCAGCCCCGCGCCTTGGGGATGCTGGTCGACGCCGGGAAAAGGCACGAAGTCGATATCGTAAATGGAAACGCCGCCGCCGTTGCCCGGATAGCGATCGACCAGATAGATCAGCGAATCGCCGATGCCCTTGATTGCAGGAATGCTGAGCTCCATCGGCCCAGGGTGCGCTTCCACTCCCCACGCTCCCTGTTCGATGAGCGTATGGTAGGCATGCGCGGCGTCCTTGACCCGAAACGCCATCGCGCAGATCGACGGGCCGTGCACGCGCGCGAATCCCTGGGCGAAACTGTCTTTTTCGGCGTTGACGATAAAGTTGATTTCGCCCTGGCGGTACAACAGCACATTTTTCGAGCGGTGCTTGGCGATGGCGCTGAATCCCATTCGCTCGAACAGCACTCCGAGCGCCGCGGGATCCGGAGCGGCGTATTCGACGAATTCGAAACCGTCGGTTTGAAGCGGATTTTCCCAGAGCGAGGGACCGGCCGTTGCCATCGATCGTTCTCCTGCGAATTCGTGGTCGCGCGCTATTCGATGAAGCATTCGATCCGGGCCTATTGCCGCACGATGTTCACGCCGCCAAGTTTTTCCTGCGCCTCGAGGAGCGACGCGACGTACTTGTCGCCGAAGCCCAGAATATTGGCGTTGACCATGCTTTGATGCACGGCCTCGCCGATGATAGCTGGCGACGGAAGTGCCTCGACGAAGTGCGTGTAGTAGCGCAGATCCTTCATCGCATTCGAAAGCGTGAACTTGAGCCCGCTTAAGTCGCCGCTCTCTAGCATCTTGCCGACCATCATCTGAAAAATTCCGGAATTGACGCCGCCGGCGGAAACGATCTCGTGCAGCTTCCGGATCGACACGCCCGCCTTGGCGCACGCCGCGCATGCCTCGGCGGTCGCGGTCGCGATCGACATGGCGATGAAATTGTTGACCAGCTTGAGCATGTGGCCATGACCAGGGCCGCCGACATGGATGACGTT
>VBDA01000340.1:2438-2976 GCA_005883655.1 Betaproteobacteria bacterium
CCTCCTTCGGCGTCCGGGCGAGCGGCGCGTCGACGTACTTGGTCCCCTTTCTCGCCAGATCGTTGCGGATTTTCGCCGTCGACGAGGGCTCGGCGGTCGAGGTATCGACCACCACCAGTCCGTCGCGGGCCGCGCTCAGGATTCCGTTCTCACCGTAGATGATCTCCTCGATCTGTGGCGAGCCGGTGACACAGAGAATGACGACATCCGAAACGCGCGCCAGCTCGGCGTCGGTCTTCACTTCCTTGGCACCCGCGGCAAGAATATCCTCGGCCGGCTTGCGATTTTTGTGCAGACGCACCGTCAGCGGAAAGCCTTTGGCGACCAGGTTCTTGGCCATGCCGTGGCCCATCAGCCCCAAGCCAACAAAGCCAATTCGCGGCTTGTCCGTACTCATGATCGTCCTTTCGGAAAAACGTTTCCGGGCCACCGGGGGCCGCGGCAAGGCACCAGCCGCGAACGGAGGGCATCCACCTTCGTCGCCGATCCGGGCGGCAGTTTATTGACTTGGTTTTATTTTGGAGTCGCTCGCATTCTA
>VBDA01000341.1 GCA_005883655.1 Betaproteobacteria bacterium
GCTCGGTGGTGATGGCCATTGCCACGGACCTGTTCGAGCCGCAGCAGCGTGGCCGCGTGATGGGCTTCATCCAGACGGCGTTTGCCGCGAGCCAGATCCTGGGACTGCCCGCGGGCATTTACCTGTCCAATCACTGGAACTGGCATGCGCCGTTCCTGGTGATGGTGGTGTTCGGCATCGTCGGCGGCCTGGTGGTCGCGTGGAAGCTGCAACCCGTGGTGGCGCATCTCAAGGAGCGGCAGGAACGCAGCCCGTGGATGCACCTGTACGACACCGTGCGCGAGCCGCGGCACTGGAGCGCGTTCGTCACCATGATGCTGCTGGCGACCGGTGGCTTCATGCTGATGCCGTTCGGCAGCGCCTTCATCGTCAACAACCTGGGCATCGCGCTCACGAGCTTGCCGACGATCTACCTGATCACCGGCGTGTTCACGATCTTCATCGGGCCGCTGGTGGGCAAGCTCGCCGACAAGCAGGGCAAGTACCCCGTGTTCGTCGGGGGCAGCATCGTATCCATCGTGTTGGTGCTGATCTACACGCACCTCCCGCCGGTGTCGCTGGCGGTCATCATCGTCATCAACGTGGTGCTGTTCGCGGGGATCTTTTCGCGGATGATCCCGTTCCAGGCGATGTCGACCTCGGTGCCCGAGATGACCAAGCGCGGATCGTTCAACGCGCTTGGCGCGGCCATCCAGCAAGTTTCAGGTGGGATCGCGTCGGTGATCGCCGGCCACATTGTCACGATGGCGCCCGACGGCAAGCTTGAGCACTTCCCAGTCGTCGGCTACGTCGTGGTGGGCGCCACGCTGACCGCGATGTTCACCACGTGGAAGGTGAAGCAAGGCATCGAGCGGCGCGCGGCGACGGCACAGCCGGCTGCTGCGTAGCGCACATCCGGCCGCGGGAGATTGTTTGTCGTCTCTGACCCTACTTTACCGGGTGATCATTACTTGCTGCAGCTCATCCCTGCTGCCGCATCCTTGGCGGGCAAATTCAGTTCGAAGTCGAACGTAAACGTCGTCTTGTCGAGGTTGCCTGCGATCTTGCCCGATAGCGCGCCTCCGGGCTTCACTTCTCCGGTCATCTTCTCGACCTTGAAGTCCCTGGGCGCCTGGACCACGCGCTGCACGCCCGCCATCGGCGACCTGGCGTGGTTGGTGTTCAGGTCGATCGATTTGACGGCCGCCGCAGAGGCCGTCTCCTTGCCTCCGCCCGGGCAGAACATGATGATGGCCATCGTGCGCTGCTTGCCGCCCTTGTCGCCACTAACGTACGACGACGTCTGGAAGCTCTCCGCTTCCTGCGGCGTGATGGCATCTTCGTTGAACCAGATCGCCACGCTGCGCGAATCTCCGTACAGCGAGGCCACGCAATTGCTGGCCGTGAACCTCTCGCCGCCCATCGATCCGGTCGCCGAACACCGCGTCTTCACCGGCGCAGTGGCGGCCGCTGCCGTTGCGCTCGGCGCCGAACCCGAGGTGGCAGCACTCCCCGGCATCGGCTGGCCGACCTTCCATGCGTTCGCCAACGCGGTGGCGCTACGCCTTTGCTCCGGCGTGAGCCCCTTCGCGATTTCGTTCCGGTAGTCGATGTTCTCTTTGTCGCCGTTGCGCGCGGCGATCGTGGCGTTGGCGAGTGCGAATACCTCATCCTGGGGCGCGCCCTGGCCGTTGTGATAGACGACGGCCAGCTTGAACTGCGCGTCGGCATTGCCCTTAGTCGCGGACTTACGCCACCAATCGGCTGCCTGCGCATAGTCCCTCGCCACACCCTGGCCCTTGGCGTACAACAGTCCGAGGTTGTACTGCGCCGTCGCATCACCGTGCTCCGCCGCTTTTCTGAACCACGTCACGGCTTGCACGTCGTCCTGCTTTACGCCGTCGCCGGTCGCGTAAACAACCCCCAGTTCCTGTTCCGCGTCGACGTGGCCTTGCGCCGCTGCCTTGCGGATCCACGCGATGCCCTGCGCCTTGTCCTGCGGATATCCGTTGCCGAACTCGTACATCCGCCCGATCCGGTATTGGGCTTCGGGGTCGCCGCGTTCCGCCAGCGGGCGATATTCGTTGGCGGCGGTGACGTAGTCCTTCTTGCTCAGAGCCGCGTAGCCTTCCTTGAGGCCGGCGACGGCGGCGGTGGAGCACAACAGTACTGAGAGGGCGAGCAGTGCGCGCAGTCGCATGACTCCTCCTACATCGACAGGAAACTGGACAGGCGTGCCAGATTGTCGTGAATGCGGTGTCTGGCTGGCTGGATTCTAACGAGCGTTTCCATGATCAGCTCGACCACAGCATTCCTCTCGGCGGCGAGCGATCAGTGAATGCTGTGTGGACCTATGAAGCGCCGTATGCAGCGGTCGCCGCGATCAAGGGTTGCGTTGCCTTCTATCCGGATCGTGTCGACGCGATAGAGGAGCGGCGCGAAGCGTAAATACGAAGCTTCGCTGTGGCCAGCCCTGGCGGCATCGCGACTTGCCGCATCGAAATAGACATGCGCATGCCAGCTTGCGATGCGCGACACATCGAGATATGCCATTGCCGTCCCTTGCCGAGCAAGCCACGAGAGCCGCAGTCCTGGCAGTTATCGACGCCTAACTCGCCGGCGCCTACGAAGCATCCGCCGTCGGCACAACCACCTGCCCGTCCTTGACCGGCAGCGTAGTGCCGGGTTTGAAGGACGTGCGCAAGGTACCCTGCTTGTCTCCAAGGCGATAGGTCACGTCATAGCCGACGAGCTTTTGCGTGGTCTCGTTGACGGTCTTGCAGCGCCGTTCCGTTGTCGTAATCACTTCCTTGCGCTGCATGTTTTTTTGCACCTGGTTTCCGGCATACGCCCCGCCCGCGGCGCCGACTACGGTGGCCGCCGTTCTGCCCGAACCTCTGCCTATGGTGCTGCCCAACAGGCCGCCCGCAACTCCGCCAATCACTGTCCCGGCGATGCGATCCCTGTCTTGCACAGGTGCTTGCCTCTGAACTTGCACGTTGTTGCATTCCTCACGCGGGGTCACGATCGTTTCCGTGACCTCGTTGACCGACGTAACCTCAGCGAACTTCGGCTTGGTAAGGGCCTTGTAGGTCGGGACTGCGCCTGCCGCAAGCACAACCATGGCTACGCCACCAATCACAACACCCTTGATCATTGACTTGTCCATCGTCTCGCTCCTCCCTTTTCAGACCGACGCGCATCGCTGACGAATCGGCGCTCGGCTACGCTTGACGCCCAGTCAAGGGCGCCCGAATTGCTTGACCAGAGCCGACCAAAGCTGCCAGATCTCGGTCTTTCCCTCGACCGATGTGTGGACCATTATAAGCTTGGAGGCTGAATCGACGCAGATGCGCTGACCGTAGTTGCCGAAGAGTGTCAGTTCAGACGTGTGCATTTTTCAGCTACTCCACTTCCTTCAGGACCTTCTCGATGGCGGCCAGGCGAGTCCTGACGTCCGCGAGCGCGGTCTGTATGGAAGAAAGCGCAGTCGTATTCTCGGATGCGGCGGCCACCGCCTTTTCCGCGATCTGGCGGTAGGCTTCATCACTTTCGATGCGAACCTTCGCCTGCTGGACGGCCGAGAAGGCCCTCATGCCGAAGACGAGCAGGATCGTCACGAGCACGAGACTGATGGACAAAAGGAACAAGGATTCGGACATGGGGATACCTCTACTTTTCAGGTTTGGTCGTTAAGGAATTCGCCGCCTTGGCAATCGCGGCCGGAGTGAGTTCGAAGCCGAAGTTGCTGACTTCGAAGTAGTTGAGCGCCTTGCCGTCGCTGGAGAGCTCGAGCCGGCTCGTGACGAGGCCGGCCTCTTCAAGCTTCTGCAAATGAAGATGCAACAACGGACGGCTGATGCCGATCTCGCGTGCGAGCTGACTGACGTAGTTGCGTCCGCCGGATGTCAGCGCCGCGATGATGCGCAGCCGGTGCGGATTGTCGAGCGCTGACAGCATCGTCAGCAACTGGTCTCCCGCGGTCGGCCTGCGCGTTCTTCTTGTCACGTGTCAAGACTATCTTACGCATGTAAGGAAGTCAAGCGTGATCGGCAGCCTCGAACGAATGGAAACGTTGTGGACTTCAGCGTGTCGCGGTGCCGCGCGCTGCCACGAGCCTGACGTTCAGCGCGTCCGCACGGGTGCTTTATTCCGAGCTCGAGGCTCGGGGGTCTGTTTTGAAATGAACTTCTTGCGCTGGCATGACAAATGCATAAAGAAGCTTGCTCTACGCAAAGCGCTAGTTACCCGGGTACGACACCGGTCTCGCCCTCGCTGGGCGACCGGAAAAAATCACTGATTCGATCGACCACGTAACCTATGGATATTCGCCATCGCATTGCTTCGATAGCCATCGGCCTGCTGGTCTCGACCGGCGCAACCGCGCTGGACGTGAACGTCGTCGGCTTGTTCCCAAATAAGGCCGTGGTGCAGATCGAAGGCGGTGCGCTGCAAACTCTCTCCGTCGGACAGAAGACGCGCGAAGGCATCATCCTGCTGTCGGTGGGGCGCGATGGCGCAACCTTCGACATCCAGGGTCGACGGGTGGAGCTCGCAATGGGTCCTGCGCGAAGGCAGATGAGCCCCGCCGCCGCGGCCCAGACGAGTCCCGCCGCCGAGTCCAAATACGCGGTGGTCCGAACAAATGAACGGGGCGCCTTGGTCGCCGATGGCGAAGTGAACGGTATGCCGGTTCGATTTGCCGTGGATACCGGCGCGACGTTCATCACGCTTCCCGCCCGCGAGGCGAGTCAGAAGGTCGTGATGGAAACGGCCAACGGCAATATCTTCGCGTATCATATCAAGCACGACACGGTAAGCGCTGGCGACGTGGCCGTGCATAACGTCGACGCAGTCATCACGGAGGGCAACAGCCTGCCCATCGCCTTGCTCGGCATGAGCTTCCTCAATCGCACGGACATGAAGCGCGAGGGAACGATCTTGACGCTGACGCAGCGGTATTAAAAGATAGTTGAGCCCGCCGCTTCGACTTAGCGGCCAGTGGCTGTCCTGGTTCGCGGGCGAAGAGTCCACGGCAGCCAACATCCAGATGAGCTTCGTAGTCGAGGCATCCGCCGCG
>VBDA01000252.1 GCA_005883655.1 Betaproteobacteria bacterium
GGGGCGGGCGCGTCGCGCGAGATCTTCCTCAGCCGCGCGAAGATCAGCACGGTTATCGCGACATAGAACAAGGTTACGCCGCCGACCGCCTCCAGGCGGTAGTCATCCCAGAACCAGGCAATGACAAACAGCGAGGCGAAAAGAAGCGCGAAGAGACCGAGCACGGTGCCGACCGCCGCCAGCAGCACCATCTCCTTGATGCGCTCGCGCGCCTCGGCAAACTCGACGCTTGCGAGCTCGAGGCGGGTGCGCAATATCGCGAGCGCGCTGGCGCCGAGTTGCGCCATCGCGCCCATGACGCCGCCTTGCGGCCGGCTGTCCTTGCCCTCGGACACTTCGATCAGCGGCGACTGATCAACACACCGACGAGGAAGCCGACCGCCGCGGCGGCGCCGATCGCCTGCCATGGATTGTCGCGCACATAATCGTCGGTCACCCGTGCGGCCGCCTTGGCGCGGTCGACGGCATCATCCTGAAGATCCTGCAACTTCAACTTCGCCGCCATCAGCTTGGCTTCGACCTGCGAGCGCAGATCGCTCGCCCTTTCGCCGGTTTCGGCAGCGGCCTGCTTGAGCAAGGTCTCGGCTTCCGCGAGTACATCGCCGAAATCCTTGACCAGCGATTTTCGGGTGCGCTCCAATTTTGCAGCAGTCATGTTCAACCCCCTTCAATGAGCCGGACAGGACCTCTGGCGCCGCATTCGCGCCCGAGGGTCCACCCGGCGGTCATTATAGCGCCGGTGCTGTAGTGTGCGACATCGCACTCCGGGGCGCCGCTCGCGGCCCCACTTTTCAGGAGGTAATGAGGTTGAAGCACCGCAGCTCGTCCCCATATACGCGGCGCGGTCGCTCATGGCCGCATCCGACAATGGAGATTTCGCGATGGCCGAAACCTACGATACGCAAGCTCTGCCGCCAAGCACGCCGTCGGCGTCGCTGATTTCGACGACATTGCTGATTTACGCGCTCTATGGCGTTGCCGCGATCGCAGGCCTGGTGTCTTCGGGCTTTCCTCTGATCGCGCCGTTCTTCGGCGTGCTCGGCATCGTCGCGATCATCATTGCCTACGTCAAGCGCAGCGAAACGGCGGGTACCTGGCTGGCGTCGCATTACCGATGGCTGATCCGCACTTTCTGGTTTTCGATGCTGTGGGCGTTGCTTGGTTGGCTGGTGCTGATAACCCTCGGGCTGATCCTGATCGGTATTCCGATTGCCTTCGGTATCTGGATCGCGGCGACTGTCTGGGTGATCTACCGTGTTGTGCGAGGCTACATGCTGTTCAAGGAAAGCAAGGCGATTCCCGGGATGTAAGTCTTACCGCGCGTTGTCATACACCCACTGCACCAGGTGGTCGAGCGGTGGCTGCGCGCGCGATGCATTCGGGTGATTGACGAAGCAGACGACGACAAAGCGCCTTCCCGTCGGTCCGAAGACGTATCCGGCGATCGCGCGTACGCCTTCCAGCGTGCCGGTCTTGAGAAATGCCTGATCGGCAACGTCGTCGTTCTGAAAGCGCTTGCCCACGGTGCCGTCAGTGGCGGCGACCGCCAGCGAGCTTATGTACTCGTTGCGAACGCTGCTGTTGTCGGCCGCCACCAAAAGCCGCGCCATGCTCTGCGCAGCGATACGTTCGTGTCGCGACAGGCCGGACCCATTGACCATCACCAGCTCCGGGAACTTGAGCTTGCGCTTGGCAAGCCAGCGCTCGACGGCCTCGGCTGCATGCAGAGTCGTGGCGGGCGGCGGATAGGCGGTCGTCGCCAGCGACAGAAAAAGCTGCCGAGCCATCAGATTGTTCGACATCTTGTTGATGTCGCGCACTGCCTCGTAGAGCGGCACTGAATCCAGCGTGGCGAGGCGCGTGGCCGAGATGGGCGTTCGACCGTCGCGTACGGTGCCAGCGAAGCTGCCGCCGACGTCGGCCCAGGTTCGAGTAAACAGGTTGAGGACGTAGTGCGGATGGTCGAGCAGCGCCACGTACCAGTCGCGCTCGCCGCAGGCGATGGGGTAATGGCCGCGAAAGCTTGCGTCGGCGCTTTCGGCCCGGTTGTCGAATGCGGCGAGCAGCGCGCTATGCCAATCGCCACAGTCGCCGGGGGCGAGCCGCGGCGTACCCTGGATAACGATATTGGCAAGTGGAGGCTCGACGCGCACCTCGACCGTATCCCGCGCGAGATTGGGCGCAAAGATAAAGCGCACGCTCTTGAAGTTGACGGCGAGCGCGTCCGGGCCGACG
>VBDA01000253.1 GCA_005883655.1 Betaproteobacteria bacterium
CACATGGCCCAGCTCGCGCAGGCTTTCCCGGAGGGCCCCGAACAAAACGGCCAAGGCGCTGGGGTTGCGACCCGCGTCAAAAGGGGCGCCCGGCGACAGAATACCCATTCGGGAAACCTTCGCCGTCTGCGGCTGTGCGAAAGATGCGAACGGTGCTGTGACTGCGCCTGCGCCAAGCGCTACGAGCAATTTTCGGCGATTGTTCATCCTCCCCCCGCCCAATTTGCCCCCCCATTATGGTCGCTTACGTGAGGGACGAACAAATCGGCGCCCATCGGCAACGCTGGGCATTGCATCCGACGGATAGATGCAAGGAATCGGCGGGATAGATGCAAGGAATCGGCGCTGTGCGCAGCAAGCCTCGCTGCAGGCCTTAGCTTTCTTTTGTACGCCACCCAAGCTTGTCCAGCCACACAAGCCCCGGCAGCGTTCCGGCGCGCGGCCGATACTCGCACCCGACCCACCCCTTGTAACCGAGCTCGTCCAGGAGATCGAACAGCGCGTAGCAATTAAGCTCGCCCGTGTCGGGCTCGTGACGGTCGGGAACGCCAGCGATCTGGATATGGCCGATATCGCTCAGCCAGCGGCGCAGCTTGGTCGAAAGATCGCCCTCGACGATCTGGGCGTGATAGAGATCCATCTGCACTTTCACGTTCGGCATACCGACTTCCTCGCGGATGGCGTGCGCTTCTCCTTGCGTCGTCAGCAGATATCCGGGCACATCGCGCGGATTGAGCGGCTCGATGGTCAGCACTACGCCGTCTTGCTCCGCCTCTCTCGCTGCGAAGCGCAGATTGCGTACGAATGTCGTCCGATGCCGGGCGCGCTCCCCCTCATCCGCGCTCGCTGGAAGCACGCCAGCCATGACATGGATGCGCGGGCACGACAAGGCTTGCGCGTAGCGAAGCGCAGTGGCGAAGCTCGCGGCAAACTCGTGCTCCCTGCCCGTACAGCCGGCGAGCCCGCGATCACCCGCGTTCAAATCTCCCGGCGGCGCGTTGATCAACACCTGTTCGAGGCCGTTCGCGGCGAGGCGCGAGGTCAGCTCGTTCGCCGGATACTCGTAAGCGAACGCGAACTCTATCGCCTTGAAGCCGGCATTCGCGGCAGCAGCGAAACGCTCGAGGAACGGAACTTCGTTGAACAGGAATGAAAGATTGGCGGCGAATCGCGGCATGGTCCGGAATGGCTTGCTGCGGCGAGGGCGCGGGCTTATATCCAATCCAGCGTGCCTGCGGTGCTGAATCTTGCCATAGCCGACGGACGTCCGTTTATCGTTGCGGCCCGGTGCAGCCCGGGCGATGACGCTGGCATCGAGTTGATGGCGTTTGGCGCTGGCACTTCGTGACTTTCATAGTGTCATATCCTTGTCACCTTGCTGGCATCGAGTTGTCCACCGCGTCTGTGGACAATCGCGTGGAAAAGCGGTGGATTCTCTGCCCAGAACCGCCAAAGTGGCGCGGTATAACTTTGATTTCGCGGCAGTTTTGCAAGCCCTCCGAGAAACCTAAAAAAGCGCTTGCGCCCGTTTTGCCAAGCTACTATGATTGGTGTTGATTCGGCACTTGAACACAAGATATAGTAGT
>VBDA01000254.1 GCA_005883655.1 Betaproteobacteria bacterium
GGATACTGTTTTTTCATGCTCACCACGGCGAGTCGATACGAGCAGCCCTCAGGCGGGAGGTAGAAGTCGGAGATTTCCGGAAACTGTTTTTGTAAGATCGGCACGAATACTTCGTTGAGCGCCACGCCGAGAATGGCCGGCTCGTCGGGAGGTTTGCCGGTGTAGGTGGAGTGATAGATGGGATCGCGACGCATGGTGATGCGCTCGATGGTGAGCACCGGGAACCGCTCGACCTCGTTGTAGTAGCCGGTGTGGTCGCCGAACGGCCCTTCGAGCGCGCTCTCATAGCCGCTGGTGTCGGCTTCATCGGGTTGGATAAACCCCTCGAGTACGATTTCGGCGGACGCCGGGACCTGAAGGTCGTGCGCGATGCACTTGACGATCTCGGTGCGTGCGCCGCGCAACAGACCCGCGAACTGATATTCCGACAGCGTGTCCGGAACCGGCGTCACCGCGCCGAGCATGGTGGCCGGATCCGCGCCCAAGGCGACTGCAATCGGAAACGGCGTGCCGCGATGCGCCAACGCGTGATCGCGAAAATCGAGCGCGCCGCCGCGATGCGGCAGCCAGCGCATGATGACCTTGTTGCGGGCAATCACCTGCTGGCGGTAGATGCCGAGGTTCTGCCGCGACTTGAGCGGACCACGGGTCACCGTGAGGCCCCAGGTGATCAATGGTGCGACGTCACCGGGCCAGCAAGTCTGTACCGGCAAGCGCGCCAGGTCGACGTCGACGCCCTCCCAGACGATCGCCTGACACGGCGCGGACGAGCATTCTTTGGGTGCCATGTTCATGATCTGCATCATCAGCGGACGCGTGTTCTGCCATGCGTCCTTGAATCCCTTGGGCGGCTCCGGCTCCTTCAATGAGGCGAGCAGCTTGCCGACTTCGCGCAAAGCGTCGACCGATTCCTCTCCCATGGCCAGCGCGACACGCTCAAGCGTTCCGAACAGGTTGCCGAGCACCCGTTCGCGGCAAGAACGCGAGCGCAAATCTCGGTGATTTCGAGATCGGGATCGACTTCCGCTCCGATTCGCTTGAGAAGATGGCGGCGCTCAAGTTGGGCGAGAAAATCGCGAAGATCGGCGTATTTCATGGCAACGTCCTCGCTTCATAACCCCTTTTGTGCGGGAAATCTGCAAATTTCGCTGAATTGTCGGGGGCAGGCGACACTTGTCACGTCTTATTGGCGCCACAAGCTAATCAAAGGCGTATTTCGCGGCAATGCGGGCTGGACCCGGCCCCATCCTGTAGTTATGCTGATTCCCGTGGGCCTCTTCGGAGGCCCGCGTCGCCAAGGATACCGCTTGACCCGAATTATTTTCACCAACGCGATGAGAGTCGAGTCCGGCCTGTGCGCCCTGCTATGGGCGGGTGCCGTCATGGCCGCTGGCGCGGGTACGCTTGGCGGAAGCGCTGTGCCATCCGCGCCGGCGTCTCTTTTGCTGCCATCGATCGAGATCCTGAGTCAGCAAACCAAACTCGCAGGCACCTGCGGTGGCGCGACCTTCGATCTCAACACGTTCATCAACGTCGATGCGCAGGCGTCGGCGGATGTCAGGCTGGCGGTACCCGGGATCGGCAGCATCGAAGAATTCATCGACGAGACCGGAAGCAACATCGGGCCGTTCAGAGGCGTCTACCCGACGTTTCATATCTTGAGTTTCGGCGGCGGCTTGCCGCCGAATACGCCGATCACGCTTACGGTCACGACGTTTACCGGCCACGCTCTCACCGGTGTGACAAGCTTCGTGAGCACGCTGCAGTTCGATTGCACGACGGGAGCGATTCTGAATCTGGTTGCCGGCGCACCCGGTATCGCGGAGCCTATCCCGGCGCTTGACGGCGCGGCTCTCGCGACGCTTGCCGGAATGCTCGCGCTGATGGGCCTGATTGCCCTGAAGCGCCGGCGCCTCGTGCGCCGATAAGTCGGTCCGCGTCGATACTCTCCCAGATGCTAAGGCGCGAGCGCCGCGCGCAGTTGTTCTTTCATGCGCCCGTAGGCGTCCTCGCGAGCCGCGGGGTTGGGGGCAATAGTGTGAACATCAGGAGCCGTCCGATAGCGCGGCTCAATCGTCCGCTCGACTTGATGAACCTCATCGCGATCATTGCTGCGGCCAGAGCGGCCATCGCTCCAGGCGCAACGCGTAATCGACCACGATGCCAGCGAACACAGCGAAGCCCAGCCAGTGATTACCGAGGAACGCCCGGAAGCAGCGCGCCGGATCGCGGATGCGTATGAGCCAGAAGTGCCACAACGCCAGCAGCGCAGCGACGACCAGGCCGGAATAGTAGATCGGTCCCAGATGGCGCTGGAGCCCGATCCATGCCATGCCGGCGATATAAATCGCGTAGCAGACCATCACCACGGCAACGTCCCATCTGCCGAAAGCGATCGCTGACGTCTTGAGCCCGAGCTTTACGTCGTCGCGCCGGTCGACCATCGCGTACTCGGTGTCGTACGCCATGACCCAGAACAGATTGATGCCGAACATCCACCACCCGAGCTCGGACACGCCGTCGCTGGCCGATGCGAACGCCATCGGAATCCCGAACGAAAAGGCGATGCCGAGAAACGCTTGCGGAAGCAGGAAAAAGCGCTTGAAAAATGGATAGGCAATGCTGATGGCCAGTGCCGGCACCGACAGCAAAAGCGTCGCGCGATTGAGTGGCGTGATTAGCAGCAATGCAAAAAACGCCAGCGCGGCGGCCACCGCCAGCGCCTCCCATGGCTCGATTTCCCGCAATGCCAGCGGGCGCCTGGCGGTGCGTTCCACGTGCGCGTCGAATTCGCGGTCGGCGTAATCGTTTACCGCGCAACCCGCCGAGCGCATGAGCAGCGTGCCAAGCACGAAAATTCCGGCCACGACCCACGAGGGCGTTCCAAATGACGCCAGCCAGAGCGCGCTCAATGTCGGCCACAGGAGCAGCAGCGTGCCGATCGGCTTGTCGAGCCGGATCAGCCGCTCGTAGGCGTCGATTCTCGCGCCGACCTTCTGCCAGCGCGATCGCGCCTCGTCCTGCCGTGCGACGTTGTCGTTCACGCGCTGTCCACGTTTACGGCTCCCAGCGGAAGCGCGAGCTGCTTTCTCAATGCCTTCGGCGCGACTTCAGCGAACAGCGTCTGCGGCGTCGGGTACTTCAGGCGCACGCGCAACTCGCGTTTCATTCGCTGATTGGCAAGCCGCCGCGATTCGCTCATGAACGAAAGCAGCATGGGCGCGATGCGTGTCTCGGCCTCGTCCCAGGACACCCGGGGCGGCCTCGGCAGATGATAGGCGTCGGCCACGGCGTCGAACCAGCCGCCCATCTGCAAATCCGCATCGTCAGTCACGTTGTACGCGCGGTTCGGTAGGCCGCGAAATACCGCGGCAACCGCGGCACGCGCGAGATCGTCGGCATGAATGTGATTGGTAAAGACGTCATCCTCGGCGCGAAGGACGGGCGTTCCCTGCTTCAGCCGCTCGAGCGGCAGGCGCGTCTCGGCGTAGATTCCCGGTGCGCGCAGGATCGACAATCGCACGCCATACCGCGTCGCCCAGCGCCGAAGACGGTTCT
>VBDA01000255.1 GCA_005883655.1 Betaproteobacteria bacterium
AGCAGATGATCAGGATCACCCACGGCAGCCAGGCGTAGGCCGTCTCCTTGAACGAGTACTTGTACTTCCATGTCGTGCCATCGACGGTGGCCGTCGCGGTATTCTTGCCGGCTTTCGCGAGGGCTTCACGCTCCGCTCTCAACAGGAAGCGCGTTTTGGGATGCCAGACGAAGCGCAGGAACAACGCGGTGCAGATGACGGAAAAAACACCGGCGACCACGTCGGTCATAAGGTGGAATTCGTTCGTCCCCGAGGCGTAGAACTGCATGAGGGCGAACGACACACCCGCACACAGCGCCGCCGGCCACACCTCGAAGGCCTCCTTCCAGGTGCCACCTTCCATTTTCACGAATGTCGCAACCAGCCAGAATGGAACCAGAATCGATACCCACGGCAACTGGCGGCCTGCCATGGCGGACAGCGTGACCTCGTCAAGACCGCTGACCGCGGCGAGCGTCACGATGGGTGTGCCTATCGCTCCCCACGCGACGGGAGCGGTGTTGGCCAGAAGATTCAGGACTGCGGACTGGAAAGGTTTGAATCCGAGACCCACCATCACGGCTCCCGCGATCGCCACCGGAGTCCCAAAGCCCGAGGTTCCCTCGATGATGGCGCCGAACGAGAACGCAATGAGCACGCATTGCAAGCGCCTGTCGAATGAGATGTGAACGATCGACTCCTTCACCACCTCAAACTTGCCGCTGACGACGCTCATGGTGTAGAGGAACATGGCAGCCAGGACGATCCAGATGATGCCCAGGAATCCCGACAGGGTGCCCAGTGCGAAGGCCGAGACCGCCGAGGCAAGCGGCATCTTGAAGGCCAGGCACGAGACGAGGAAGGCAGCGATGACGCCATAAAAGGCGGCATAGGGCGCCGAGATGCCGAGGTGTTTCACTCCCTGCTTGTCGCGGTGCGCATGCAGCGCAATGAAGTACAACAGGACAGCGATCGGGATCGCTGCGACGACGGTGGAGAGGAATACATTCCCCATCGGGTCATAGCTTTGCTGGTACATGAGTCCCCCTATTGAGCTACGGAACGCGGGCTATCACGTGTGTCGACAAGACTCCGAGCCCTGATAGTCAGCGCCCGGCGCCTTCAGGGATTCGCGCGGAGTGTATACCTGTCGGTTCCGCTGCGTCCATGCTCACCGAGCCCGTTGAGCAAGCGCCGGACGACAGTGACCGGCGGCACCGAGGCGCTCGTTCCTCGTCGACCGGCTCGAACAGCAAGCTCTGCTAGAATTAACAACCGCAGTCGGAGTTTCATTCCAGGTGTTTGACCGTCCTATCATTGTCATTACGCTGTTGATGCTCGGAGGCGTCGCGCTCGCGCAGCAGGCTCCCCCACCTCCGCCTTCGGCAGCGAAGACCGTACCCGCCGCGACTCCAGGTCTCACGCCCGATCTGGCGGAGGCGGCCCGCATGATCCAGGAAGGAGAATATGCGGCCGCGCGAGTCAAGATCGATGCCGCGCTCGCGGCAGACGCCAAGAATCCACAGGCGCGCTTCCTGCGCGGCGTCGTCCAAGCCGACCAGGACGAGCCCGACAAGGCGGTCGCCACCTTCCAGGCGCTGACCGAAGATTTTCCGGAGCTGCCCGAGCCATACAACAATCTGGCGGTGATCTGGGCGCAACGCGGGCAATACGAAAAAGCGCGCGCCGCGCTCGAGTCGGCGATTGCCTCGCATCCCGACTATGCGATTGCCCACGAAAACCTCGGCGACATCTACAGCCGTCTCGCTGGCGCTGAATACGACCGTGCGGCCACTCTCGACAAGACCAACAAAAGTGCCCAGGCCAAGCTCGTCTTGGTCCGTCAGCTATACGCGGTGGCGCCCTCCAGCAACGCACCGAGGGCAGTCGCGCCGGTGCCGAAGCCCGCGGTGCCAGCGCACGACAAAAAATAGCGCGGCGCAAGCTCTTCTCCCGCGCTTTTCGCTCAAAGCAAGCGCAACTCAACCACGCAAAAGGAGTCATCGATGCTTCGTCGTTCCTCGCTGCTGCTCGTCGCCGGCCTGGCTTTTGGGCCCGCTCAGACTCAGGCCGCCAATCCTCAGGTCGATCTCGATACCAGCGCCGGCAAAATCAGAATCGAGCTTTACCCGGACGCCGCGCCGAAGACAGTCGAGAACTTCCTGACCTACGTCAAGGCCAAGCATTACGACGGCACGCAGTTTCACCGCGTGATCCCTGGATTCATGGTGCAGGGCGGCGGATTTAATTCGGAATTCCAGCAAAAGCCGACTCGCGGCCCGGTTCAGAACGAAGCAGAGCAGAGCAGCAAGGCCGGTCTGCTCAACACGCCCGGCACGGTGGCGATGGCACGCACCAGCGACCCGCAGTCTGCGACCGCGCAATTCTTCATCAACGTCGCGGACAACAAGTTCCTCAATTTTCGCGAAGCGACGCCACAGGGCTATGGGTACACCGTATTCGGCAAAGTGATCGAGGGCATGGACGTCGTGAACAAGATCGTCGCGATGCCGACCGGCGCCGGCGGCCCTTTTCCCAAGGATGTCCCCTTGGAACACGTCATCCTCAAGACCGCATCGGTCGTCCAGAATTAGGCTTGCCATGGTAATCCTGCACACCAATCACGGTCCGATCACGATCGAGCTCGACGCCGCGCGCGCCCCCAAAACCGTCGCCAACTTTCTCGAATATGTCCGCGCCGGGCATTTCGACAACACGGTGTTCCATCGCGTCATCGACGGATTCATGATCCAGGGCGGCGGATTCACGCCCGACTTCAAGCAGAAGCCCACTAAGGCCCCGATCGAAAACGAAGCGAAGAACGGGCTGAAGAACAAGCGCTACACCGTTCATCAATGTCGCCGACAACACTTTTCTCGATCACCGGTCCCCGGACGCCAACGGCTGGGGCTACTGCGTCTTCGGCCGCGTGGTTGCCGGCACCGATGTCGTCGATCACATCAAGGGCCTGCCCACCGCCACCCGCGGATCCCACCAGAATGTGCCGACCGAGGATGTGGTGATCGAGCGCGCCGAGGAAACGGCATAGGCAGGCGCCTTGGCTTTCGCGACGGCGATGCCGCGGACGCTGTTCATTTCCGACTTGCACCTGTCGGTGGAACGTCCCGAGCTCGTCGCCGCATTCCATGAATTCGTGCGCGGCCCGGCTCGCGGGGCCTCGGCGCTCTACGTCCTGGGCGACTTGTTCGATCTCTGGTTAGGCGACGACCAGCTGCGCGATCCGCTCGCCGCCGGCGTCGCGAACGCGCTCGCCGAGCTCGCGCGATCGGGAACGGCGGTGTATTTGCAGCGCGGCAACCGCGATTTTCTGCTCGGCGAGCGCTTCGCCAAAGCGAGCGGCGCGACCTTGCTTCCGGACGCCGTGGTGCACGACCTGCATGGCACGCGGACCTTGATCATGCATGGCGATCAGTTGTGCACGGACGACGTCGGCTATCAGCGTTTTCGCGCCTGGTGGCAGGACCCGGTGCACCGCCGCCGCTTTCTTGCGCTGCCGTTCTTTATCAGGCGCGGTATCGGCGCCGCGTTGAGCGCCGGCAGCCGGCGAGCGATCGAAAATAAACCCGAGGCGATCATGGACGTCAACGCCGATGCGGTTGCTTCGGCGCTGCGTGAGCGCGGAGTGAGCCGCCTCATCCACGGTCACACCCACCGTCCCGCCCACCACGCGCACGATATCGACGGGCGTGTCTGCGAGCGACAAGTGCTCGCTGACTGGTACCGCAAAGCGAGCTACCTGGAAGTATCCGAGAAAGGGATGACCGCACGCGCGTGAGGTGACGGCGCCGATTGAACTCGCCTAGCCGGTCATAGCCTGCGCAAAATCGGCGAGGAGGTCCTCGCGATCCTCGATGCCGACCGAGACACGGATCAGCGAGTCCGCGATACCCATGCTCGCTCGCCGGACCGCACCCATTTCGTGGTAGATGGTGTGCGCGACCGGAATCGCCAGCGTGCGATTGTCGCCGAGATTCGACGACAGCACGACATGCTGAAGACGATTGAGAAAGTCGAAACAGTCGAGCTTCGGGTCGAGCTCGAACGACAGCAGCGCACCGTAGGCGGCGAACAGCTCTCCTGCCAGCGCGTGCTGCGGATGCGAATCGAGGCCCGGGTAATAAACGGCGCGAACCTCGGGTCGTGCGGCGAGGAACTGCGCCAGCGACATCGCATTCGCGCAGGCGCGGTCCATGCGCAGCGAAAGCGTCTCCGCGCCGACCGCGAGGTGGTGCGCCTGCTCCGCCGCCAACGTTCCTCCCCAGTCGCGCAAACCCTTCTTGCGGATCTGAGTCAGGCCCCACAACGCGGTCTTCGGGCCCTTGTAGGTGTCCTGGATGTTGGCGAAACGCGTCCAGTCGAAAATACCGGTGTCGGTGACGCTGCCGCCCAGCGCATTGCCGTGACCGCCGATGTACTTGGTCAAGGCATTGACGACCAGCGACGCCTTGACCGCGTTCGGGCGGAAAAGGTAGGGCGAGGTCATGGTGTTATCGACGACGTAAAGGAGTCCACGCCGGGCGCACAGCTCACCGATATGCGACAGGTCTGCGATCTGCGTTCGCGGGTTGGCAATGGTCTCGACGAAGATCAACCGCGTTTCAGACCGGATGCCTGCCTCGACCAGAGCAACGTCGGTTGCGTCGACGAACGTTACCTCGTTGCCGTGCGCCGCAAGCGTGTTGAAGAGGCTGTTGGTGTTGCCAAACAGGAACGAGCTTGCGACGATGTGATCGCCGTCGCGCAGAAGGGCCAGCATGATCGCGCCTATCGCCGCCATGCCGGTACCGAAGCAGACCGTTCCGATGCCGTCCTCCATCCGGTTGACTTTTTCCTCGAGCGCGGCGGCAGTCGGGTTGCCCTGGCGCCCGTACGCGTAGCCCTGGGCCTTGCCCTGGAACACATTGGCGAGCTCTCGCGCGTCCCGATAGCCGTAGGCAACCGAGAGGTGCAGCGGCTTGTGCAGCGACCCGTGCTCGATGACCGACTCGCGGTCGGCGTGAAGAATGGACGTCGTGAATCCTGTCTTGCGTTTCATGGCGGCTCGACAAAAAGGCCCGTCAGCTTGCGCTAAACGGGCCCCGGAAACACTCGACGCCTCGCTTTAGCGGAATTTGTTAAGCGCCCGCAAGCTGCGACGTCGCATCACACAACATCGTTTCAAATCGGCGCTGGAAACGAGTATCCGCGCAAATGAGCTGCGCGTCAACGCACGGTGTCCATCGAAAAGTTGCGCAGCGTGTGACTATCTCCCCGCCCCGCGGCGCTTTGCCGGCATCGGGCCAGAACAGGCGAAGCCGCCGATCGGCGGTCAACCGGCCGCGAACAAGCTCTCGTCGGCCTCGTCGCACGGCGTCATCATCTACGCGACAGGATCGGACTCGCCTCGCAAGCGTAGCCGACACGAAGCAGAAATCAATTCTCTGGCCGGAGCTAATGGTTGCGCCGGTATTTTCGCAATGGCCCGCTGCGACCCATGCGTCGACGAACCCGGTGAGCCGATTGAGGCGGCCGAATTGCTCCGTGAGCGGACCGACGACACGGTCGTACTCGGGCGCGGACCACTCGAAATTGAAATCGCCCATTAACATCGCATCGGCCGGCATCGGCGGCATCTCGCCCTCGGTCCAGCCGGCGGCGGGAT
>VBDA01000106.1 GCA_005883655.1 Betaproteobacteria bacterium
CCAGAAATACTCGGTCCATACGACACGGTAGTCTTCGCGCTTCGACTGGGTCTCGAACAGCGCCTTGTAGAACTTCCCGAACTCCGCGCGGGTGTAGGTCGGCAGCTCGACGTTCGCGGGCAGCTTGACCGTCCGGTAATTGGTGGTTTCGACGCGGCCATTCCTCGTCAGCGCATAGACGACCAGGTCCTGCGGGCCCTTGGCGTTCAACATCCCGAGGCGGACCGGCAGCATGAAGCGCTCGGATTCGAACGCGAATTGCAGCGGCCGCAGATACGAAAACCCGGTCTTCGCCTGTTCGGCCAAGTTGACCCTCGCGACAAAGAACTTCAGGTTCTGCCGGATGTACGGCTGCAGTGCCTGGCTGGCGCCCGAAGGAATTCTGTAACCCTCCAGCCGTAGCCATTTCTCGAGTCCGTTGGACTCGGTCGCGGACAGGATGGTGATGTCGTATTCACCGACCGCGTAGCGTGCCTCGACGGTGACGCCGAGCGCCTTGTCTTTTCTATCCTGTTCCTTGAGCATCGACGCGGGCGCCACGTTCATCGCGCCCATCACGCGTTCTCTCCTGGATACATCACAGGGATTGGGATCGAAGTATTCCGCCAGCCGCGGTGCGCTATAGGCGTCGATGCGCTCGAAGGTCTTCGGGTCGCCGATATGGATCTGGCTCTTTTGCAAAACCGCCGGAACCGGAACGACCAGCGCGAACTCGGACAGATCGCCCTGAAAATCATTGCGCATGCTGATTACAGTGCGATTGCCGTCGCGGACGAGAATGACCTGGGACGCTTCGTTGAAGAGCTTCGCGTCCGCCTTGCCGACATAGAATCCGCAAAATGCGCTCGCGGGTGTCGACGCGAAGGCGACTGGCAGCAATGCAAGGGCGGCGAAAAGCCAAGCGGGACGGGCGGGCGGGTAGGGCATGGCGAGCTCCGAAAGGATGGACGACAAGCGCTGTGAACGCCGGCGAACCCGAATCGGGGTTAGGAGTTTTGCGGGGGGCGGGTTTCTTTGGGCGCCGCGCATGGCACAGCGAGGCGCCATCGAAGGTCCGGGTATTTGTGCACGCTGCACTTGGCGTTTACAATTGCGTTCATGGGCGACTCGCGCGTCAATCTGACCCATCACTTCCTGATTGCCATGCCCAGCATGGCGGACCCGCACTTTGCCCACACGCTGATCTACGTTTGCGAACATAACGCCAAAGGCGCGCTCGGGATTGTCGTCAACAAGCCGATCGACATGACCTTGTCGTCGCTGTTCGAGCAGATCAATGTTCCGCTGGGCGATTCCGAGTTGCGTGAGGCGCGGGTCCATTACGGCGGACCGGTGCAGATCGACCGCGGGTTCGTGCTGCATCGGCCACTCGGCAGCTGGCAGTCGACACTGGCAATCAGCGACGACCTGGGCCTGACGACGTCGAAGGATATTCTCGAGGCGGTGGGCCATGGCGAAGGCCCGGAGAATGTGCTGATTTCGCTCGGATACGCCGGATGGTCGGCCGATCAGCTCGAGCAGGAAATCGGCCAGAACGCGTGGCTTACGGTCGCCGCGGACAGCGACGTGCTTTTTGCCGAGCCCGCCGAAACCCGCCTGCCTGCGGCCATGAAACTGCTGGGCATCGATTTTTCGAGATTGTCCGACGCTGTCGGGCACGCGTGACGCGTGGTCGCGACGGCAGCATCCTCCGCGCCGGTGCGCGGGACCATTCTCGCGTTCGATTTTGGCACCCGGCGCATCGGCGTCGCGGTAGGTGAGAGCGCCATCGGGCTCGCGCATCCTCTGACAACCATCGCCAGCGAGCAGAACGAGGGCCGGTTCGCCGCGATCAAGTCCTTGATCGACGAATGGCATCCCGCGCTGCTGATCATCGGACTGCCCTTGCATGCCGACGGTACGGCGCATGCCCTGACCGCGCGAGCGCGCCGTTTCGCGAAGCAGCTCGAGGGCCGTTTCGGCGTCACGGCGAAGCTAGTCGACGAACGCTTCACCACTCGCGCCGCCACTGCGGCGCTGTCCGATGCCGGTGTGAAAGCGCGCTCGCACAAAGGCATACGCGATCAGCTCGCCGCGCAACTCATTCTGCAGACCTACTTTGACCACGATGCCGACTGAGGGGCCGCATGGGCGGATGCCCGAGGGTCTGCCCGACGCCGAACGGGCGCTCGCCGCGCTGGCCGACAAGATGCGGGGGGCGGTGGCGGTGGACGCCAAGCTGATCGGCATCTATTCCGGCGGCGCCTGGCTCGCGGAGCGGCTTGCCGCACTGCTGCCGGGAGAGCATCCGGTCGGCTTCATCGATGTGTCCTTCTACCGTGACGACTATGGCCAGAAGGGTTTGCGCGCGAAGGTCGAGACGACGACGCTGCCATTCGAGGTCGAGGGAAGCCGCATCGTCCTCATCGACGATGTGCTTTACACGGGTCGCTCGGTTCGCGCCGCGATCAACGAGCTGTTCGACTATGGGCGGCCGGAAAGGATCGAGCTGGCGGTTCTGGTTGACCGCGGCGGCCGCGAGCTGCCGATCGAAGCAACTTACGTGGGCGCGCGCGTCGCCGTGGGGCGCGAGCTCTCGGTCGTTCTCAATCGTGCCGGCGATCGATTCGAGCTCTCGGTCGAGCCGACGACGAGCGCACCGCGTGCTTAGCAAGGGCCCTAACCCGCAACTCAACGCCGGCGGCGAGCTTCAGCATCTGCTGACGCTGGAAGGCATGCCGGCGGCGATCATCGAACGTATTCTCGATACCGCCGTCCCGTTCGTCTCGATTGCCGAGCGCGACGTCAAGAAAGTGCCGCTGTTGCGCGGCAAGACGGTCTTCAATCTCTTTTTCGAGAACAGCACGCGGACGCGTACGACGTTTGAAATCGCCGCCAAGCGCCTGTCGGCCGACGTCATCAATATCAACGTCGGCGTCTCGTCGACGAGTAAGGGCGAGACGCTCCTCGACACCATCGATAACCTGGTCGCGATGAACGCCGACATGTTCGTCGTCCGCCACGGCCAGAGTGGCGCGCCGCATCTCATCGCGCAGCATCTGTCGGCGCGGCAGCGCTCGCACATCCACGTCATCAATGCCGGCGATGGACGTCATGCGCACCCGACGCAGGGACTGCTGGATCTGTTCACGATCCGCCACTACAAGCATGAGTTCAGCAGGCTCTCGGTGGCCATCGTCGGTGATGTCCTGCATTCGCGGGTGGCTCGTTCGCTCATTCACGGCCTGACGACGATGGGAGTGCCCGAGATTCGGGCGATCGGTCCGCACACGCTGCTGCCGACCGCGGTCGAAAAGATGGGGGTGCGCGTCTTTCACGACATGAAGACAGGCCTCGCCGGATGTGACGTCATCGTCATGCTTCGGCTGCAAACCGAGCGGATGAAAGGCTCGCTGCTCCCGTCGGCCGGCGAGTTCTTCAAGCATTACGGATTGACCGCCGACAAGCTTGCGCTGGCCAAACCCGATGCGATCGTCATGCATCCGGGTCCGATGAATCGCGGCGTCGAAATCGATTCCGCCGTGGCCGACGGCAAGCACTCGGTGATACTTCCCCAGGTGACGTTCGGCATCGCCGTGCGGATGGCGGTGATGAGCATCCTGGCGGGTGGCTAGCGAAAAAATCCGGCGCGATGAAGATCGAGATCAACAATGGCCGCCTGATCGATCCCCGCGATGGCATCGATAAGAAGACGTCGCTCTTCATTGCCGCGGGCAAGGTGGCGGCCATCGGCTCGGCACCGCCGACTTGGCACGCCAACCGGGTGATCGACGCCGCCGGCATGGTCGTCTGCCCCGGATTGATCGATATTTCCGCGCGCCTGCGGGAGCCCGGCTTCGAATACAAGGCGACCCTCGAGTCGGAGCTGCAAGCGGCGATCGCCGGCGGGGTCACGAGCCTTGCCTGTCCGCCCGACACCGACCCGCCGCTGGACGAGCCGGGCCTGGTTGAGATGTTGAAGCACCGCGCTCGCTCGCTCAATCTGGCGCATGTGTATCCGATAGGCGCGCTGACCGCCGGGCTCAAGGGTGAAACGATCACTGAAATGGGCGAGCTCACCGACGCCGGCTGCATTGCGTTCTCGCATGCCGATGCTCCGCTGGCGGACACCCAGGTTTTGCTGCGCGCGATGCAGTACGCGGCGACGTTCGGCTATCGCGTCTGGTTGCGGCCGCAGGACGCCCATCTTTCCAGAGGCGGCGTCGCGCACGACGGCGAAGTCGGCATGCGGCTGGGATTGCCGGCGATTCCGGCCTGTGCCGAGACAATCGCGCTTGGCACCATCTTCGCCCTGGCACGCGTTACGGGCTCGGCCGTGCATCTTGCCCGGCTGTCGACGCACGAAGGCGTCGCCTGCGTGCGCGATGCCAAGCGCGCGGGCCTGGCCGTCACCTGCGATGTCGCCATCAATCATCTGCATCTGTGCGACGCAGATATCGGCTGGTTCGACGCGCATTGCCGTCTGGTTCCTCCCTTGCGTGGCGTTCCCGACCGCAACGCGCTGCGCGCCGGGCTTGCCGACGGAACCATCGATGTGCTTTGCTCGGATCACACTCCCGTCGATGACGACGGCAAGCAGCTCCCCTTCGCCGAAGCCGAGCCGGGTGCGACTGGATTGGAGCTGCTGTTGCCGCTGACGCTCAAGTGGGCGCGCGAAGATCGCGTACCGCTGGCAAGCGCGCTCGCGCGCGTTACCGCCGATCCCGCCCGCGTTCTCGGCGTTGACGCTGGCCACCTGGCGGTCGGTGCGCCGGCGGACATCTGCATTTTCGACCCCGATCAACGCTGGGCCGTCCTGCCGGGTGCGCTGAAAAGCCAAGGCAAGAACACACCCTTTCTCGGGCTCGAATTGCAAGGCAAGGTCCGCTACACCCTTGTCGGCGGCCAGATCGTGCACGAAGGATGAATCCGACAGCAACAGTCACGTTCCGGAGGAGGTCCGGATCACGGATGGCGAGGCCGCGGTGAAGCGCTGCAACGCTGGTTCGCCGCTTACGGCGTGGTTTGACGCCAATCGAAGACGCTGGCGCCCGCCTGCTCTGGAGCCGCTCCTCGACTCAAGTGTGTTTGCCGCCCGCTTTGGCAACGCGTCCCAAGAGGTGAAACTCATCGTTGGGCCGCATGCCGATCAGGTCGGCCATGCGATTCGAAAGCGCGAAAAACGCGGCGATCGCACCGATGTCCCAGATGTCCTCGTCGGTGAAGCCATGAGCTTTGACCGCCTCGTAGTCGGCGTCGACGAGCTCGACCGATCGCACCGCGACCTTGAGTGCGAAGTGGAGCATCGCCTTTTGCCGCTCGGTAATATCCGCCTTGCGAAAGTTGACCGCGACCTGGTCCGCTACCAACGGGTTCTTGGCGTATATCCTGAGGATCGCACCGTGCGCGATGATGCAGTAGAGGCAATCGTTCGCGCCTGAGGTCGCGACGACGATCATCTCGCGCTCGGCCTTGGTAAGCCCCGAATCGCGCAGCATCAACGCATCGTGATAGGCGAAGAAGGCGCGAAACTCGTCCGGCCGGTGCGCCAGTGTCAGGAAGACGTTGGGGATGAAGCCCGCCTTTTCCTGGACCTCGAGCATCCGTTCGCGAATATCCGCCGGCAGCTCGGAGAGCGCCGGAACCGGATAACGGCTGATCGCGCTGGCTCCCATCGCCGTGGTCAATCCTTCGGCGGCACGTATCCCGACGCGACGTCGGCCCCGCCGCCGAAGAAATGGCGTTCCATTTGCTCGGCCAGGTATTTTCGGGCGCGGGGGTCCGCCAGGCTCAGGCGGTTCTCATTGACCAGCATCGTTTGCTGGCGCAGCCACTGTGCCCAAGCTTCCTTCGACACGTTCTCGTAGATGCGCTTGCCGAGCTCACCCGGATAAGGAGGGAAATCCAGGCCTTCCGCTTCGCGGCCGAGTTTGATGCAATTCACCGTGCGTGCCATCGATGCAACCTATTGAGCGATTGAAGAGATGGAAATTATCGCACGGCATGCGGCGGGCGCGGTGCCATGGATCAGGTGAGCGTTTTTTCGTAGACCAGCGAGCGGCGCTGCCAGTTGTAGAGATCGCGCTTCTGTTTGGGAAGCCGCGCGGGATCGCTTTCGACGAATCCGCGCTCGACGAACCATCCCGCAGTTCGGGTGGTGAGCACGAACAGGCGCGAAAGCCGGAGCTTGCGGGCGCGTTGCTCGATCTCGTGCAAGAGCGCCTCGCCGTACCCCTCGCGGCGGAAATCGGGGTCCACCGCCAGTGCCGCGAGCTCGCCGGTCTTTGCCGCGGGAAAAGCGTACAGCGCGGCGCAGCCGATGATCACGCCATCGTGCTCGGCGACGACGAAGCGCTCGATCTCCATTTCGAGGCGTTCGCGCGAGCGCCGGACGAGCACGCCTTGGTCCTCGAGCGGCGCGATGATCGCCAGGATGCCTCCGACATCGTCGATGGTCGCGCTGCGCAGCTGTGCCAGCGGCGCGGCCGCGATCATGGTGCCCACGCCGTCGCGCGTGAAGAGCTCGAGGAGCAGGGCGCCGTCGTGATGGCGGGAGAGCAGGTGAGCGCGTTTGACGCCGTTGTCGCAGGCCCGAATCGCGCACGGCAGATAGTGTTGCACGTCCGCCGGCGCCTTGGAGCGCTTGGCAAGGAGCGCCTCGGCATCGCGCGTCGAAAGCTCGGTCAGAAGCTGGCGGCGACCGTTGCGCACGCCGTCGGTGTCCATCAGAAACACGAGCTTTTGCGCCGAGAGCCATACCGCGACCTGGGTCGCGACTTCTTCCAGCGCCAGGTTGAAAATCTCGCCCGTCGGCGAATAACCGAGTGGCGAGACAAGCACGATATCGCCGTCATCGAGCCGCTGCCGTATGGCTTCGACATCGACGCGGCGAACCTCGCCGGTCCACAGCATATCGACACCGTCGAGGACGCCCATCGGCTTGGCGGTAAGGAAGTTGCCGCCGACCACGCGGATGCGCGCACCCGCCATCGGCGAGTTGGCGACGCCGAGCGAGAGCAGCGCCTCGATACGGCTGCGGGCATGCCCGGTTCCTTCGAGCACGCAGTCCAGCGTCTCGCTGTCGGTAACGCGTAAGCCCCGGTTGTAGTGACTGGGAATATGCTGTTGCTTGAGAATCGCCTCGATTTGCGGGCGTGATCCATGCACGACCACCAGCCGGATGCCGAGGCTGTGCAGAAGATTGAGGTCGTGGACGATGCCCAGAAAGGTGTCGTCGGCGACGACCTCTCCGCCAAACGCGATCACGAAAGTCTTGCCGCGAAAAGCGTGAATGTACGGCGCGGCCGAGCGTATCCATTGCACGAACGCCCGCGCTGTGGCGGAATTGGCGGCGGGATCGACGCGCGGGGCTCGGGGCATCGGGACAGTGGTTGGCGGGAAGGCGGGAGCGATTATAACGTCCGTCTCTGCTTGGGCGCGCGAAGCGACCGCTGATGTCCGTTCGCGGCGCGTAATCGCCTATAATTGCACGTCCCTGGTTCGCTTATTGCCTACCGACGGCGGCTCGTTCGCCCTCGCTCGTCTTCCCATGGCGTCACCTCTTCTCGACAACCTCAATCCGGAACAGCTTGCTGCGGTGACCCTGCCGCACGCGTCGGCGCTCATCCTAGCCGGTGCTGGCAGCGGCAAGACGCGCGTTCTGACGACGCGGATCGCATGGTTGCTCGCGACGGGGCAGGCAAGCCCGCTGTCGGTGCTGGCGGTGACTTTCACCAACAAGGCCGCCAGGGAAATGAGCACGCGGCTCTCGGTGCTGACGCCGGTGAACATACGCGGCATGTGGATCGGCACCTTTCACGGACTGTGCAACCGAATGCTGCGCGCGCATTACCGCGAGGCCGGGCTGCCGAAACTGTTTCAGATCATGGATACGCAGGACCAGCTGGCGCTCATCAAGCGCGTGTACAAGGCGCACAACATCGACGACGAACGCTTTCCGGCGCGGCAGCTCCAGGCGCTCATCAACGGCTCCAAGGAGGAAGGCTTGCGTCCGAACCAGGTCGAGGCATTCGATGATTTCAGCCGCCGGCAGGTCGAACATTACGCTCTGTACGAGCAAGCGTGCCAACGCGAAGGGGTGGTCGACTTCCCCGAGCTCTTGCTGCGAACCTACGAGCTCCTGTCGCGCGACGATTCGCTCCGCGAGCACTATCGGCGCCGCTTCTCGCACATCCTGGTCGACGAATTCCAGGACACCAACGTGCTGCAGTACAAGTGGCTGAAGCTGCTCGCAGGCTCGCACGCCGCGATTTTCGCGGTCGGCGACGACGATCAGTCGATCTACGCCTTCCGCGGCGCGAACGTCGCCAATATGCAGCATTTCGAGCGCGACTTCAGCACCGCGGAAGTTCCGGTCAAGCTGATCAAGCTCGAGCAGAACTACCGCTCTCACGGACACATACTCGATGCCGCGAATGCGCTTATCAGGCACAACCAGGCACGTCTGGGGAAGAACCTCTGGACCTCCGACGCGCATGGCGAACCGGTGCGGGCGTATGCCGCGCCTTCCGATCTGGACGAGGCCGCGTTCATCGTCGACGTGGTCAAAGGCCTGGTCGAGGATAACGTGTCGCCCGCGGAGATCGCCGTTCTCTATCGCTCCAATGCGCAGTCGCGCGTGGTCGAGCACGCGCTATTCAACGCCGCGATGCCCTATCGGGTGTATGGCGGAATGCGCTTCTTCGAGCGGGCCGAGATCAAGCACGCGCTTGCCTATTTGAGGCTCGTCGCCGCGCCGGACGATGACGGCGCATTTCTGCGCGTAGTCAACTTCCCGCCGCGCGGGATCGGCGCGCGATCGCTGGAAACGGTGCAGGAGCGCGCACAGGCGCAAGGCAGCAGCCTGTGGCAGGTTGCGTGCGCTGCCCCGGTCGGTGGCAAGGCGGGGACAAGCCTGGCTGCATTTCTCAAACTGGTCGACGCCATGAGGAAGGCGACGCAAGACCTCGGGTTGGCGGAAAAGGTCGAGCACGTCGTGCATGCGAGCGGTCTGCTGCGCCATTACGAGGCGGAAAAAGACGGACAGGAGCGAATCGATAATCTGCAGGAATTGATCAACGCTGCGCAAAGTTTCGTGCGCGAGGCGGAGCGCGAGATCGGCGAAAACCTCGACGACCCGCTGACCTCGTTTCTCTCTCATGCCGCGCTGGAGGCGGGGGAAACGCAGGCCGCGGAAGGTCGGCCGGCGCTGCAACTGATGACTGTGCACTCGGCGAAGGGCCTCGAGTTCCATACGGTGTTCGTTACCGGGCTCGAAGAGGGGCTTTTCCCGCACGAGAACAGCATGAGCGAGTACGACGGCCTCGAAGAGGAGCGACGCCTTGCGTACGTGGCGATCACGCGCGCGCGACGGAGACTGTATCTGACGCACGCACAAAGTCGCATGCTTCACGGACAACTCCGCTACAACGTCGCGTCGCGCTTTCTCGACGAAGTCCCGGCAGGGATGTTGCAATGGCTGTCCCCAAAACGCGGCGACTTTGCCGCCGAGCCCGAAGCACTCGCGGGACGAAACGCCGCGGAGCGGATACGCGACGGCTCCGGTTGGCGCATCGGTCAAAGTGTGAAGCACTCACGCTTCGGCCTCGGCATCATCATCGACGCGGAGGGGCGCGGCAGCGATGCCCGCGTTCAGGTGAATTTTCGGGAGAGCGGCGTCAAATGGCTGGCGCTGGAATATGCCAAGCTGCAGCCGGCGTGAACCATATTGATCGAGACCGTTCGGTCATGGTGGCGAGTCGGATGACGTGCCCGGGGATGGCTCGTCGGCGTGAAAAACATCCCGATAGCTGACGTAATCGGAAATATGCAGCGCGGCGACAAAGGTGAAAAGGTAAGGGACGACGACGAATAGCGCTACCAGGCTCGCCACCGCGTCGCCGAACAGGTACGCGATCGATATCGCAAAAATGGGCAGCACGCCGCCCAGTACGAAAACAGCGAGACAGTAGACCCCTATCGGGCGCCAGTTGGCGATCGCGGCGCGAAGACTTGTCCCCAGCGCCCGCGCCGCGCCTGCATCATTGAAGACCACCAGCGCCGGCGCAAACCATAGCGCCAGCAGCGACGGCATCGCGCACGCCGCGCCGAACAGCATCGCGAGCTGTACCGGGCCGCTAGCAAGCGCTTCTTCGGTAGGCTTCTCCGCACCTGACATCAGCGCCATCAGCCTGCCGTCATCGACCAGCGCGGTCGCGATGACCGCGAGCGTTATGCCGACGAGAAACACCGCTCCGAGTGGAACGAGCGCGAGAAGATTGCTGCGAAAGCCGCGAAAGAGGTGCTCGAAGCGTGGCGCGACCCCTCGTTCCTGCGACCAGGCGGCGGCGAGGAAGCCGACGGCAAACACCGGTTTCAGAAGTGGTGCGACGAATTGTCCCACCGCTTGCAATGGCCCGAACTCCAGCAGCCCGATCAGCAAGTAATAGCTGAACAGCAGCAGCAGCCACCGCAACGGAGCGGCGCGAAACATGGCATATGCACGCTTGATCCAGACGATGCCGTTTCGCGCATCCCGGCGCACGAATGGAATCGAAACATTGGTCATTGCCGCCCTCATCGCGGCCCTTATGGAAGAATGCGCTCGAACGGGACGGGGTCGTGGGCGTGCGTCAACTCGCCCGAGCGTGGCAGATAAAGATCGTAGAGCCGCGACAACCAGAAGCGCAACGCGGCAGCGCGCAGCACCACCGGCCACAGCGGTCGCTCCTCCCCGGAGAGCGGCCGCACGGCTTCGTACGCGGCGATCATGGCATCGCTGCGCGACAGATCCAATGCACCGGCGCTTGCGCCTTCGGAGACACTGCACCAATCGTTGACGGCGATCGCGAGGTCGTAGGCAAGGGCGTCCGTGGCCGCGAATCCGAAATCGATAATTCCTGACACGCGCTCACCCTCGAAGAGGACGTTGTCGCAGAACAAGTCGCCGTGAATTGCGCCGCGTGCCAGCCTGGCTTTGGCGAACCCGGCCTGGAACTTGATTTCGGACGTGAGCAAACCGATCTGCTCGACCGACAAAAACGGCCGCACGGCACGCGCGGCCTGCCGCCACCATGCGGGTCCACGGCGATTGGACAAGCGCGCCCGATAATTGCCGAGGGCAACATGCATCCGCGCCAACGCGTCACCCGCGGCGGCGCAGTGCGGGATTTGCGGTCGTTCGACCGCAACCCCATCGAGTCGCGCGACGAGCCCCGCGGGCTTGCCGTTGAGAAAACTCCACAACGCGCCGCTGCGATCGGGCTCGGGGGCGGGCGCCTGAACGCCCGCGCGCGCCAGATGCGCCATCAAGTTGAGATAGAACGGCAGGTCTTCCGCCGGCAGCCGCTCGTACAGTGTCAATACGAAATGCCCATTGTCGGCGGTCAGGAAATAGTTCGTGTTCTCGATGCCGGCAACGATCGGTTCGAACTCGTGCACTGCGCCAAGCGCGTAACGGGTGAGCCATACGGCAAGATCATCAGCGGAGACGGTGGTGTAGACAGCCATCGACGGACACGACGAGCGGCGGCAGGGACACCCGCGCTCAACGCAGAAGGTTATGGAAAAATGCGATCAGAAGGAAAACAGCAGCCACATCGGGACTTTGAGGCCCGTGTCAAGGCTATCGCGGCGAACCCATGTCCCGTCGGTGCCATCGGCGACGAGATAATACGGTCGCCCGGTCTTCGGTGTGACCTTGATCATCGTCAGACGCCCGCCGACTCGGTATTCCTCGATTGTCTCCGTCGCGCGACGAGTAATCGTAATTTGCGGCTCGAGGTCGGGATCGTTGGCAATTTCCGGCGGTATCGGCGGCGGCTCCGGCAAGGGCTCGAGCTTTGCCGGAGGCGCTTTTTGCGCAGTCGCAGTGAGCGCGAGCGCCAAGGCGAGCGCTGACAAGAGAGCGGTAATGCGAAGGCGCATGTTGCTTGTCGTACGAGTGGACGCGTTTATTCTAACAGGAATCGATTTTGCGACGCCGGAATCTCCGTAGGCTCACAGGTTCAGCATCTTGTCGCGCTCGGCGCGCGACGGCTGAAAACCGCGACTTTCATAATAGTCGAAAATTGCTTCGACGATTGCCTCGGGCTCTTCGATGATCCGCATCAAGTTGAGGTCGCCCGCGGAAATCATGCCTTCACCGACCAGCTTGTCCCGCATCCAGGCGATCAGTCCCTCCCAGAATTCGCCGCCGACCAGAATGATCGGTATCTTGCGGCTCTTTCCGGTCTGGACCAGCGTGAGGCACTCGGTCAGCTCATCGATCGTGCCAAAGCCTCCCGGAAGCACTACGTACGCCGACGCGAAACGCACGAACATCATCTTGCGCGCGAAGAAATAGCGAAAGTTGATCCCGACGTCCTGAAAGCCGTTGCCGCCCTGCTCGTGAGGAAGAACAATGTTGAGGCCGACCGCGGGTGACCGGCCGGCGTGCGCGCCGCGATTGGTCGCTTCCATCAGCCCCGGGCCGCCGCCGGATATCACCGAAAATCCGGCGTCGGAAAGCAGCCTCGCGATGCGTTCGGCCTTGATGTAATACGGATGGTCCGCCCGGATGCGAGCGCTGCCGAACATGCTTACCGCTGGCCGTATGCCGCGCAGACGTTCGGTCGCGACGGCAAATTCTGCCATAATGCCGAGCACCCGCCACGCCTCTTGGCCGTTCGTCGAGTACATCGACTGCGGGTCGATTATCTCCGGAATCTTGCTCGTCTGAATCATGCCTAAGCTCGTCCTGGTTGACGGCTCGTCCTACCTTTATCGGGCGTTTCACGCACTGCCCGATTTGCGCACGTCGCGCGGCGAGCCGACTGGTGCCATACGCGGTGTCATTTCCATGTTGCGCCGATTGATCGAGGACGGCAAGCCTGATTACTTCGCGGTCGTGTTCGACGCTCCCGGCAAGACATTTCGCGACGACTTGTACCCCGAATACAAGGCCAATCGATCACCGATGCCCGACGCGCTTGCCGCGCAGATCGCGCCTTTGCACGAGCTGATCCGCGTTCACGGGTGGCCGATACTGATGATCGAAGGCGTCGAAGCCGACGATGTGATTGGAACGCTGGCAAGACAAGCTGAGCAGCTCGACATCGACACGCTGATCTCCACCGGTGACAAGGATCTCGCGCAATTGATCACGCCGCGCGTCACGCTGGTCAACACCATGAGCAACGAGATCCTCGATATGACGACCGTCGTCGACAAATTCGCCGTGCGCGCCGATCAGTTGCTCGACTATCTCGCCCTGATCGGCGACTCCATCGACAATATTCCGGGTGTGCCCAAGGTCGGGCCGAAAACCGCAGCCAGGTGGCTCGCCGAGCACGGGACGCTGGACGACGTGATGGCGAACGCGGGATCGATTGGCGGCGCGGTGGGCGAGAATCTGCGCGCGGCGCTGACGTGGCTGCCGCAAGGCAAGCGGCTCTTAACCGTGAAGACCGATTGCACGCTGCCGTTCGCGCCGCATGAGCTGGTGATCCAGCCGCACGACGCGGATAAGCTGCGCGAGCTCTATGAGCGTTTCGAATTCAGGAGTTGGCTCAAGGACAGTGCCCAGAACAACGCAGAAGTGCCGCCGGTCACCGTCACGCAGGACAAGGACGTCGAGCCCGAGGTCGTGCGCCAGCCCATCGCGCGCGAATATGAAGCGGTTCTTGACGATGCGGCGTTCGAACGCATGATCGATGAAATGCAGGGCGCCGAGCTGGTGTCCTTCGATACCGAAACCACCGGCCTCGACCCGATGGAAGCGCAAATCGTCGGGCTATCTTTCTCGTTCGAGCCTGGACGAGCCTCGTATATCCCGCTGACCCACCGCTACGCTGGTGTGCCCTCGCAGCTGCCGATCGACGACGTGCTCCGGCGATTGAAACCATGGTTCGAGGATCCGACCAGGAAAAAAATCGGCCAGAACGTCAAGTACGATCAGCACGTGCTCGCCAACTACGGCGTCGCGCTGGCCGGCGTTGCTCACGACACACTGTTGCAATCCTACGTGCTCGAGTCGCAGCGGTCGCACGATATGGACAGTCTCGCCTGGCGCCATCTCGGTGTGAAGACGATCAGCTACGCCGACGTCGCCGGCAAGGGCGCGGGACACATCGGTTTCGACCAGGTCTCGATCGACAAGGCGGCGGAGTATTCGGGTGAGGATGTCGATATCGCGCTGCAGCTGCACGGCGTTCTCTACCAGAAGGTCCAACAGAATCCGCAGCTCGATTTTATCTACTCGACGATCGAAATGCCGACTCGCGAAGTGCTGTTTCGCATGGAGCGTGAAGGTGTGCTGATCGATGCATCCGTGCTCGCGGCGCAGAGCCGGACGCTTGGCGAGCGGCTGATGATTCTCGAGGACCAGGCGTATAGGGAGGCCGGCCAGCCGTTCAATCTCGGCTCGCCCACGCAGTTGGGCGCTATCCTGTTCGACAAGATGAAGCTTCCGGCGATAAAGAAGACCGCTACCGGAAAGCCGTCGACCGACGAAGATGTCCTGCAGCAGCTCGCCGCCGATTACCCATTGCCGAGGCTGTTGCTAGAGCATCGCGCGCTGTCGAAGCTCAAGTCGACCTACACCGACAAGTTGCCGCAGATGGTCAACGCGCGCACGGGCAGAGTCCATACCTGCTTCGGCCAAGCCACCGCGGTCACCGGTCGTCTCGCCAGCACCGACCCCAACCTGCAGAATATTCCCATCCGCACCGTCGAGGGCCGGCGCATCCGCGAGGCGTTCGTCGCACCGCCCGGCCACACGCTGATCTCGGCCGATTATTCGCAGATCGAGCTGCGCATCATGGCGCATCTCTCGGGCGACCCTTCGTTGTTGAAGGCCTTCGCCGCAGGCGAGGACATCCATCGCGCAACTGCCGCCGATATCTTCGGTGTTCCGATCGACGACGTGACCTCGGAGCAGCGGCGCTACATCAAGGCCGTCAACTTCGGATTGATCTACGGCATGAGCGCCTTCGGGCTGGCGGCACAGCTCGGCATCGAGCGCGGCGCCGCGGCGCAGTTCATCGAAAAGTATTTCATCCGCTACCCGGGCGTGGCCGAGTACATGCAGCGGACCCGTGAGCTCGCACGCACGCAGGGATATGTCGAGACCGTTTTCGGGCGCAGGCTCTGGCTTCCTGACATCAACGCCGGCGGCGGTCCGCGCCGCCAGGCAGCCGAGCGCGCGGCGATCAACGCGCCAATGCAGGGAACGGCCGCCGATTTGATCAAGCTCGCCATGATCGAGGTCCAGGCGTGGCTCGACAGTGAGTCGGTCGGCGCCAAACTGGTCCTGCAGGTTCACGATGAGCTGGTGCTCGAAGCTCCTGTGGATCATCTCGATCGCCTCAAAGCCGAGCTCGCGCTGCGGATGGCAGGCGTCGCCCAGCTCCGTGTGCCACTGGTCGTTGACGTTGGCAGCGGCCCCAATTGGGAGCAGGCGCACTAGCGGCGGATCCGCGACGCCATCGACAGTCGCGTATCGCGCATTCGCTTACGCGCGGCCGGTGCTGCTCGTCTCTCGCGCTCGCGTTATGTCGCGCCGAAGCTCAGACGGAAGCTACGTTGACCGCGGCCGGCGGTTCGAAAATATCGCAATAGCTCGCGTACACCGACGCCACCGTCACCGGCCCGAGCACCAGCCAACCCAGCAGTAGTGGAATCGTCGCCACTATCGCAAGCGCGATTCCCACGACGCCATAAATCAGAAACGGCACAATGTTCCTGACGCAGCCAATGAAGGAAAGCTTCATCGCGGCCCAGGGCTCGGCTCCCTGCAGCACAACCAGCGCCGGGGCAAACCATACCGCCATGGCCAAGGGCAGATAGAAAAGCAAAAAAAGCAACATCCCGACCAGGACAGCCAGTACCACTCCACCGACCACTGCACCGTCCGAAATCGAGTCCGGCCTGCTCCAAAGCTGGGAAAGCACCGCCGCACCGAAAAAGACAAAGAGCAGAGCGACCACGAAAATAGTGATTGCAATTGCCGCCGCGATATAGATCAAAGCCACTATTAGCAACGATCCTGCCCTCGGCCCGAAACCCGCGAATAGATGGCTTATGGTCAAAGGCTCGCCACGATCGATGGCTCGGCAGCCGAGCATCAGGCCTCCCACAAGGATCGGGAACAGCAAATGGCTGGCGATGCTGCCGAGGATGGGAATAAAGGCGAGTATCAGATTCAGGACCAAGCCGACCACGACGATGAGAATCCACGGCCCAACCGCGGGAGTGAAAAGCCGCCAGCCTTCGCTCCACCAAGCCGCCCCCCGGGCTGCGTCGACCGGCCGGGGGTTGACGATGGGTGCCACGGTTTCAGGTTGCCGGGTCGGCGATGGTGGCTCTTCTGCCATGGTTTTCTCCCTCGTCACACCCAAGTCGGGCACGGCGGAAACCTTAGCACAGGCCGCCGTCCTTGACCGCTTTAGCGGCAAGCGATGCGCGCACGAAGGCGCGGATCGGAGGTGCCTCAAGATCGCCGTCTCCCGGCGAAAGGCAAAGAAGCGCTTGATTTTTTGTCGCCCAGCCCCTATTATTAGCACTCGCTGTACATGAGTGCTAACAGCGGTGAAGCGCAAGATCTCTATCCCCAGGCTTCGAACGCGCGACCCGAGTCGAGTCGCGCCAGCTTATTGATTCCGCAGACATTTCATCGAGGAGTGAGTGCTAACATGAAAATGAAAATCCGTCCGTTACACGATCGCGTGATCGTCAAGCGTCTGGAAGAGGAGCGTACCTCTGCCGGCGGCATAGTGATCCCGGATACCGCAGCCGAAAAGCCGTCCCAAGGCGAGGTGGTTTTCGCCGGCCCGGGCAAGACCGATGACAGCGGCAAGTTGCTCGCCATGGGCGTGAAGCCTGGCGACAAGGTGCTATTCGGCAAATACTCGGGCCAGGAATTCAAGCTCGACGGTCAGGATTATCTGCACATGCGCGAAGACGACATCATCGGCATTGTCGCCTGACCTCCAAGCTCTTCGAACACCACTGATTTCAGGAGAAACGAAAAATGGCATCCAAAGATGTTCGCTTCGGCGATGGGGTCCGCAATCGAATGATGGCGGGCGTGAACGTCCTCGCCAACGCGGTAAAAGTGACGCTCGGCCCGAAAGGCCGCAATGTTGTTCTGGAGCGCAGCTTCGGCGCTCCGACGATTACCAAGGACGGCGTTTCGGTCGCCAAGGAAATCGAGCTCAAGGACAAGTTCGAGAACATGGGCGCGCAAATGGTCAAGGAAGTCGCGTCCAAGACATCGGATGTCGCCGGTGACGGTACGACGACCGCGACCGTGCTTGCCCAGTCGATCGTGCAAGAAGGCATGAAGTACGTCGCCGCCGGCATGAACCCGATGGACTTGAAGCGCGGTATCGACAAGGCGGTCATCGCCGTCGTCGAGGAGCTCAAGAAGATCAGCAAGCCATGCACGACTAGCAAGGAAATCTCGCAAGTGGGCGCCATCTCGGCCAACGCGGACGAAGCGATCGGCAAGACCATCGCTGAGGCGATGGACAAGGTCGGCAAGGAAGGCGTCATCACCGTCGAGGACGGCAAGGGCCTTGAGAACGAGCTGGACTTGGTCGAAGGCATGCAATTCGACCGCGGCTATATCTCGCCTTACTTCATCAACAATCCAGATAAGCAGGTGTCGCTGCTCGAGGACCCGTACATCCTCTTGCACGACAAGAAGATCAGCAACATCCGCGATCTTCTGCCGCTGCTCGAGCAGGTCGCGAAGTCGGGCAAGCAGCTCCTGATCATCGCCGAGGATGTCGATGGCGAGGCGCTGGCGACGCTGGTGGTCAACAACATCCGCGGAATCCTGAAGACGACCGCCGTCAAGGCGCCGGGCTTCGGCGACCGCCGCAAGGCGATGCTCGAGGATATCGCCATCCTGACCGGTGGCACGGTGATCGCCGAGGAGCTCGGGCTCAAGCTCGAGAACGCGACGCTGAAGGACCTGGGCCGCGCCAAGCGCATCGAAGTCGGCAAGGAAGACACCACGATCATCGACGGTGCAGGCGACAAGGCGGCGATCGAAGCGCGGGTGAAGAACATTCGCAAGCAAGTCGAGGACGCGACGAGCGACTACGACAAGGAAGCTCGCCGGCGGCGTCGCGGTGATCAAGGTTGGCGCGGCGACCGAAGTCGAAATGAAGGAAAAGAAGGCTCGCGTCGAAGATGCGCTGCACGCGACGCGCGCGGCAGTGGAAGAAGGCATCGTTGCCGGCGGCGGCGTCGCATACCTCCGCGCGCGTGCCAACCTGAAGAATCTGAAGGGCGACAATCCCGATCAGGAAGCCGGCATCAAGATCGTGCTGCGAGCGCTCGAAGAGCCGATGCGCCAGATTGTCCAGAACGCGGGCGACGAGCCTTC
>VBDA01000256.1 GCA_005883655.1 Betaproteobacteria bacterium
TGTTCGTAGTAGGAGTAAGCCGCCCCAGTGAAGGGTAAACGCTGCCCAATACTCGCCAAAATTGTCGGAGCAGATGGTGACCTTCCCAGACTTGCCCCACGCACGACGCAGCAACTCGCTGGTACTGAAATGGACGAACCGCGACGTCGCGTGATAGAGCAAGTTATACAGCTTCGTTTGACCAATTTGCTTTGCGATATAACCGACTGAGGGCAGCGAGCCAGATTGCACAGTGCGCTTTTCCCAGCCCAACTTCTGGCCCAATTTCTGGAGCCGCGCTCGCGCAAAAAGCTCGCTCCGCCGCATCTTCAGAAGGTGTGCCTCTAAGCCGAGTTCGCGCGTAACTTTACGTCCGGCATAGTCATCCTGCGCACTAAGGCTAGCCACAACTTCGCCGTGGCCGACCACACTGACGAGTTCTTCGGCCTCGGCTTTCTGAGTTTGGGCCAAATATGTAGCCCATATGAACTCTTCGCACGCAGGTCGGAGCATTGGCGCCGCCGCATAGCCGAGTCCGTTGCGGACCAACGTCGTCACCGCACCTAGGCAGTCGTATTGCCGACGTACCATGCCTCGGAGAATTAGCGAGAGGACCCCATCTTTGGGCTTCCAATCTATGTCAGTAATGTGCGCCACAAATGGCTTGAGGTGCTCGAGCAATGCCTCGATTGCGCCACAAAGGTCTTCGGCATCGGTGCTACGAGATGTCGACACGGGAATGCGCCCTAACGGAGGCAAGCTAACCGGCGCGCCAGCGAAGCGCAACGTAGCGATGACGCACGCTCGCACCATACGCTCGAAACCACGCCGACGGCGCGTCCGGGTTGAGCGAGAGGTTAGGCCACGCGATTCGCATTGCCGAGGGCGCAAAGCCGCAAATAGCCCACGTGGTAGCGAGCCATCGACCATATTCATCCGTCGCATTATTGAAGTCGAGGCGCGCTTTTTCGACCCTCCCCCTTTGCGTCCAGCGGCACTGATTGCGGTGATTCCGCGATAGGCGGTGTCTGGGCCCCTTGCGAACAGACCTCAGACGAGTAGCTGGTTAGCCAGGCATTCGACGTTAATTCCGAGGCCGGAAGCTGCTCAACAAGTTCGAGAAAGGTTGGTCGATCACCAAATGCGCAGGCAAAACTGGCCATTCCCGCCTTGTATCCAGCTATCTGTGGATATCGTTTAATCATCTCCATGCCACTCTGCTTCAGGTGCGGATAGTCGATTCCGATATTCGTTGGCTTGATTCCGGCGATCTTTGGTTCTCTGCGCAATTGGAAATACAGGCGAAAATAAAAAGTATCCCCATCATCGGGAATCTCGGCAGACCAAGTCTTCGCAAAATGCTCTACCGCTGTCCACGAGCCACGATATTTCGGAAGCATGAAATACGCCATCAACTCATATAGGCCATATGACTTTGGCCACCGCTTCACTGCCGTTTCAAATACCACCGCAGGATTCGATTGTGGCTTCGTGCGAAGCAATGACGTCGCGAGCAGCGAGTGGTGCCAAGCTTCGAGGTCCCGCGCATCACCTGCAGAGCTAAGTAGGATTGCTTCCGATGTCTTAAGATGCTGCTCGACCAAAGCCCAAGTTTCGTCGGTCACTGTCGACGCGAATCCATTACCGCGAATGTTCCGCGAAATGTTTCTCTCCAGAATTGATTCGGCAATATGGGCGAAGAGCGAATCCGGCACTGCAATTTGCCATCTCTCAAGCTTTGCTTTGTTGTTTGGCAAGACATCGTTGTCCAGCATGACAAAGGGCGAATCGTACTGAGGATAGCCATTGGCATAGGCGTTCGATGAATGACTCAATTCGAGCAATGCGCGTTCGAACAATGCGAACTGCTCGCCCCTCCACAGCATTCTCAGCCGGTCAAACATAAGCCTCTGGTTTGACCAGCTATCCAACTCGCACACTTTCGCGGTCGGCGTGCCGACGAAGCATGAATCTGGGCGGCTGTCCCAGGGATACCGAAGGTCGGCGGCGGGACCAGCGAGTGCCGCGCCAGCCGAAAGAAGCAAAGCCGTAGCAAGCATTAATACGCACTTCATAATGCCCCCATAAGCCAATGCAGTGGTTGGTTGGGCACGGGAACCCGGTCTAAGTCCCCAAAAAAGCGCCAACGTTCGCGCAGAATAACCAGTCCGCGAATAATAGGCCACATGGTGCTTGATTGTGGCACTGACCCACCACGCTGAACAGTGCGGCGACGGATGAGAAGGACCGCGACGCGAAGTGCAAAAAAGACCTATTGATCGGAGTGCAAGCCACATAGCGCCGCGGGCCGAACGCAGAACACTGAGGCCGCAAGCTGTGTGGACCGAAGCTTCAACGCTTGCATGGTCGCAGACCGCGAACGACCAATAACAGATGTCCCATGAGGCCTAACGTACAAGGTGAGCGGCGTGCCGCCACAGCGGCTCGCACAGCAACGAAGGACTTCCCCGGCACGTCCGCTCGACCGCCGGGTTAGGGCTTGGAGGATTCAATTTGCACCCACAATGACATACGCTTTTTCGCCAACACCATTCCAGCTCAGAACATCAACTCGCACGGACTCGCCCACGGCCGGCCGAGGACGAATCATTTCTGACCGACTTCGCGGTCGTCGTGAGGTCGCTGCGCCAGCGGCCAGCTCGACAACACTCGATAGCGCGCGCCCGCGGGATCCAGTTCCGACGCGACAAGCGCAAATGCGGTGACGTGCCAGACCAGCGGCGGCACGAGCGGGTGCTTCACGGCAAGCGTGATACGGCGCGCTAAAGTGACATGAACGGCAAAGGGCCGCTCCTCCGGTTCCAGCCCGCTCGCGAGCAGCAACCGAGCGATCTTTTGCTGTAGCTCCGCTAGCGGCGGGGGCACGCTTAGCACGCCCGCCCAGGCGACGGCGTTCTTGCGCCAGGAGTCCACACTATCGAGAACAAGATCGAACGATGGCGCCGAAATCCGCGCCGCGGCCGGGTGGACGTTGCCGGAAGCCGTCGGGCGGCCGCCGCACTCGGCCGCGACCTGTTGCGACAGCGTAGCAAGGGCGTCGGAAGTGGCTGGGTCGGGCCAGAGCGCGAAGAACAGCCGCTGCGTCGCTTCGTTCATGCCGCACTATAAATCTCGCCGGTGCCGCGGTGAGCTCGGCCGAACAAAACGGCCGCGACGCCCGATGGGGCGGCGCGGCCGGTCGTACAACGTACGAGCCTTATGCTTGTTATGCGTTGGCCACCGAGAGCTGCGTCTTCGGCTTGTCGAAGAACTGCTCGTCTTCGGTCGATCCCTTGAGCGCCGTGGTCGAGGACCCGGCGCCCTGGATCGTCTGCGTAACCGCGTCGAAGTAGCTGGTCCCCACCTCGCGCTGATGCTTGATCGCGGTGAAGCCCTTGGCAACCGCCGCGAACTCCGCTTCCTGCAACTCGACGAACGCCGTCATCTGGGTGCGAGCGTAGCCATGCGCCAGATTGAACATGCTGTAGTTCAAGCTGTGAAAACCGGCAAGGGTGATGAACTGGAACTTGTAGCCCATCGCACCCAGCTCGCGCTGGAAACGGGCTACGGTTGCATCATCGAGGTTCTTTTTCCAGTTGAATGATGGCGAGCAGTTGTACGCCAGCATCTTGTCCGGAAACTGCGCATGGATCGCGTCAGCGAACGCCTTGGCGAATTCGAGATCGGGCTTGCCCGTCTCGCACCAGAGCAGATCCGCGTACGGCGCGTAGGCGAGCCCGCGCGACACCGCTTGATCGAGCCCGTTGCGCGTCTTGTAGAAACCCTCCACCGTGCGCTCGCCGGTGCAGAACGGCTTGTCGTTGTCGTCGATGTCCGATGTCACGAGATCCGCGGCCTCGGCATCGGTGCGCGCGAGAATAACGGTCGGAACGCCCATGCAGTCGGCTGCGAGCCGCGCAGCGACCAGCTTTTCGACCGCCTCCCGCGTCGGCACCAGCACCTTGCCACCCATGTGACCGCACTTTTTCACCGAGGCAAGCTGATCCTCGAAGTGGACGCCTGCCGCGCCGGCCTCGATCATGGCCTTCATCAATTCGAAGGCGTTGAGCACTCCGCCGAATCCCGCCTCGGCATCGGCGACGATCGGAGCGAAGAAGTCGATGTCGCCCTTGCTCTCCATGTGCTGAATCTGATCCGCGCGCATGAACGTGCTGTTGATCCGGCGCACGACCGCGGGCACCGAATTGACCGGATACAGCGACTGGTCGGGATACATTTCTCCGGCGACATTGGCGTCCGCCGCCACCTGCCATCCG
>VBDA01000257.1 GCA_005883655.1 Betaproteobacteria bacterium
GAAGAAGGATTCCGCACCATGTGGCGCAGCGGCGTTTGATATGATATCCAGCAATGCGCCGACGCTATTACCTCGACACTCCCGCTTATTTGGCCATTGCGTTGCCGACCGCGATCGCAACCGCGCTTCTCTTTGACGGCTCTCGATGACCACCTCTTCCTGGCGCACTCCAAAGACCGTTCTCATTTGCGGCGGATTGATTCTCACGCTGGCGATGGGCATACGTCACGGCTTCGGGTTGTTCCTGCAGCCAATGAGCGCGGACCTGCACTGGGGGCGCGAGACCTTTGCCTTGGCGCTCGCGGTGCAGAACCTGGTGTGGGGCGTAACGCAGCCGTTCGCGGGGATGATTGCCGACAAGTATGGCGCCGGCCGCGTGCTGATCGGCGGCACCGTCCTTTACGGCCTGGGCCTGGTGACGATGGCGCATGCCACGACGCCGTTGATGATGGTGCTCACCGCGGGCGTCCTCATCGGCACCGGGCTTTCCGGCGTCACTTTTTCCGTTGTTTCAGGTGTACTCGGACGCGCGTTTCCTCCGGAGAAGCGCAGCATGGCGCTCGGCATCTCCGCCGCTGCGGGCTCGTTCGGGCAGTTCGCGGTACTGCCCCTGACGCAATACCTGCTGACGCACATCGGCTGGTACGGCGCGCTGCTGACGCTCGCGGGCGTGAGTCTGCTGATGGTCCCGCTGGCCGCGGCGATGGTCGAGCGAAACCTGGGCGCGCATGCCAACCTCCCGTTGATGATGGTGCTCACCGCGGGCGTCCTCATCGGCACCGGGCTTTCCGGCGTCACTTTTTCCGTTGTTTCAGGTGTACTCGGACGCGCGTTTCCTCCGGAGAAGCGCAGCATGGCGCTCGGCATCTCCGCCGCTGCGGGCTCGTTCGGGCAGTTCGCGGTACTGCCCCTGACGCAATACCTACTGACGCACATCGGCTGGTACGGCGCGCTGCTGACGCTCGCGGGCGTGAGTCTGCTGATGGTCCCGCTGGCCGCGGCGATGGTCGAGCGAAACCTGGGCACGCATGCCAACCTCTTCAAACAGTCGGCCGGCGAAGCGATGCGCGAGGCGCTCGGCCATCGCGGCTACGTGCTGCTCACGCTCGGCTTCTTCGTCTGCGGTTTTCAGGTCGTCTTCATCGGCGTGCATCTGCCGTCGTACCTGCTCGACAAGGGCTTGCCGGCGAACGTCGGCGTCACCGCGCTGGCGCTGATCGGCCTTTTCAACATTGTCGGAACCTACACCGCGGGGTGGCTGGGCGGCAGGATCAGCAAGAAGTACATCCTGTCGGCGATCTATTTCAGCCGTGCCATCGTGATCGCGCTATTCCTGCTGCTGCCGCTTTCCGCGCTGACGGTTTACGCCTTCGCCATCGGCCTCGGACTGCTGTGGCTTTCGACGGTGCCGCCCACCAACGGCATCGTCGCCCAGATCTTTGGTGTGCGATATCTCGCCATGCTCTCCGGCTTCACTTTTCTCAGCCATCAGATCGGCAGCTTCCTCGGCGCCTGGCTCGGAGGACTGATGTTCGACCGCACTGGCAGCTACAACGTCGTGTGGTATCTGGCGATCGCTCTGGGCGTCGTTGCAGGATTGTTGAACCTGCCTATCGACGAGCGCGAACTGAAACGGAGCACCGCGACACGCGTGATGGCATGAGTCGGGAAGGCACACGCATGTTATGGGCCGGCTTTTATCCCGCACCCATTTGTGGCTCGCCAAGCTGGACTCGAACCATCAATCAAGGATAGGTTCGACATCGAAGGAGCGAGGTTCCTCTCCGCGTTTGTACATCTCCCACATAGTCGTATAGGCGGCCTCGAGGTGCCTCCGATAGCGATCCGTATGAAACAGCGGAGCGTTAACAATGGCGCGCGCCAACTTTTGCTTGATGCCTTGTAGAACGGCGGGATTCGTCGCCAGCTCCAGCGCCCTGGCTTCATATTCATCGAGCGAGCCCGTGATCAGATCGGGCAAATTCAACGCGTTCAACTGACTGCCGGCGACACGCGCGGCAAACGATTTGCCGGGGTACGTCAGCACCGGCAATCCCGCTCTGAGCGCATACCCGGCCGTGGTATGCGCGTTGTACGGCAGCGTATCGAGAAACAGATCGGCTGCGCGATGTTGCGCCTGGTATTGATCCATCGGCACCATCGGAGCAAACACCAGTCGGTCCGGCGCGACGCCGCGCTTTTGCGCCTCTCGGCGAAGATTGCGCTCGGCCGAAGCGTTGCTCCGCAATAGCCAAAGGACGCTCCCGTCGACGCGGCGCATTAGGCGCATCCAGAGATCGAACATCCCAGGCGCGAGCTTGAGGCTACTGTTGAAACAGCAGAATACGAAACCTTGCTCCGGCAACCCTAACTCCGCTCGCGTCGGCGTGCGTTCGGCAACCGGGCTCGTTGAGTTGGTTACCTGGAAGCATTCCGGCAATCGAACGACGCGCTCGGAGTAATGCTCATCGTCGCCAGCGGGGACGACGAAATGGTCGGCGATAATGTAGTCGATGAACGACGCCCCGGTCGTGCCGGTGTAACCAAGGTAGTTGACCTGGATCGGCGCCGGGCGATACGCAAAGATGTCGATCCTGGCATCGAGCGTGTGTCCCATCATATCGATCGCGATGTCGATCTCGAGATCGCGCAACAAAGTCGCGACATCGGCGTCGCTCATCGCGCGGACATCGATGAAGCGGTCGGGGCTTGCCCGCGGACGCGATCGCGTCACTCCCCGACTTTCCGGG
>VBDA01000258.1 GCA_005883655.1 Betaproteobacteria bacterium
CGAAGGTCCACGCGGGTGATTCGCCCCAGACGATCGAAGTTTGCCTGGGCGCCAGCGATATCCATGACCGCGAATCGCTGGCTAACATCGGCATTCACCAGTCCGGCGACCTGCAGCGTTGCTGCGCGAAGCGCGACCTGAAAGCTCAAGCTGCCGCCGATTTCGACGCCAAGCGAGCGTGCTGCGGCGGGACTCAGGAAAAGCGTGTCGGAGCGCAAATGATCAAGGCGATCGGCGGAGTCCGCGACCAGGCCGGGCTCCACGTCGCCGGCACGGAATACATCGATACCGATGATCTTCAACACGTCGCTGCGATCGGCGAGCTTCGCGTCGAGCTCGATCACCGGGCTCGCCGCGGCTACCTCGCGCAACCGGGCAACTACCGGATAAACCGCTTCGTCGAAACCGCTCCGCGGACCTCGCACCTGAAGATCTGCATCGCCCGACAGAAACTGCACGCCAAGCGCAAGCTCGTTCACTGCCGCACCGGTAATGAGCTGTACCGCGTAGCCGAGCGCGACCCCGAGCGCGATAGCGAGCACCGACAGCATGCTGCGCGCCTTGTTTTGCGCAAGCGATCCGGCAAATACGAGGCGCAACGCGGATATTTTTGCTTCGTGCATCAGGGCATGAGCTCGCGCAGGCCCACCGTGGTCAGCTGCAGCGCGCGATCGCATGTCTGCGCAGCCATCCGCGAGTGCGTAACCAGGATACCGGCGGCGCCGTTCGCCTTGATCTGCTCGCGCAGCAAGCGTAGCACCTGACTCGCCGTCTCCGCGTCGAGATTGCCCGTGGGCTCGTCCGCGAGGACAAGCTGCGGTCGGTGCACCAGGGCACGTGCGATCGCAACGCGCTGCAGCTCGCCTCCGGATAGCTCGCGCGGCATGCTCACTGCGCGCTCGCCCAAGCCCACGCCGGCGAGCATGATCGCCACTCGCGCGTCGGCTTCCGCCCGGGCAACGCCCAGCAGCGACAAGGGCAGCGCGACGTTCTGGGCAACGGTGAGATAAGGCAGGACGTGAAACGCCTGGAAGACGAACCCCATGCGCTTGCGGCGAAGCGCCGTCAGCGCGTCGTCGTCAAGCGTCGTGAGCTCCAGGCCATCGAGCTGGATCGAACCTTCGTCGGCGCTATCGAGGCCCGCGATGAGATTGAGCAGCGTCGACTTGCCGATGCCCGACTCGCCCATGACCGCGACATAGTCGCCGACGGAGAGCTCCAAGCGCACATCGGCAAAGACTGTGCGCTGCCGCGGCCCGGCATAGGACTTGGTCAGGCCATGGACAACAAGCATGGCCGGAGCGTAACGCGTATTTCCAACAAGGGGCGGCTGGCATCAAAAAGTTCCACCAATTCTAATTCAGCGAAACAGCCCCGCCAAAAAAAGAACCCCCGAAACGGGGGTTAAGTAAAGCACCATGAACACCGCAGAATCGTCGGGCCCCAGGGTCAGCGAGCCTTCATCTCATTGATCCGGTCCAACTTGGAACCGCTAAAGGGCAGTTCCCTTCAATGCCTGTGTGCGCCCAACCCAATGGTCGCGGGTTGTCGCTTTAAATCGACGCGTTGGCAATTTTCTTTCACCATCGATCTCAGAATCGTCCGTGCCAGCGATTCTGGTGCACCCACTGCTTCTCCTACTCGGACCACTCTTGAGACGGATCCGAATGTCACCGTAATTACGCCCCATTTGAATTGATACGAGGCGGCGTATCGCATACCGTCGGCGTTCAAGGTCACTCGTCCAGTGGCGCTGAGTGCGTCCATCCAACCTTCCTTGCCCTGTTCCGGCTGAAAATCTTCAAGCTTCCTGCCGCTAGCGGCAGGTTGCGTAGTACCACGCAACGACCTTACAACCCGGCCTTGCGGGAATGAAAGGGAAGAACCTTTCTCATTACTTCGGAGCTAACCGTCGCCTCTACCTCTTGCTGTTGTTTACGCAGCTCGCGACGGATTCTGGCGAAGGTTTTTCGCAAGTCAGTTTCCACACTTTTTGTGTAACGGAACGACGGATCAAGGATGGATTTCATCTGGCCTCCACGGTTGTGCTGTGAAATACATCGCTATTCCACGTGCTTCGCCCACCCATGTTGCAAGACGCGTTCCATCTCCGACCAAATTGCGAAGGTTCAGCGACTTACCGCAAACGCCAAGCGTCAGGTTTTCGGTAACGTAAAGAACGCCGACACATTGGCCCCGCTGTCGCCATCTTGCTTTGTCGCACACAACCTGTCATCGCCTTTGCGGAGAGCAAGATTTTGGGTCCGATCGAAGATATGCTCGCTTGTCGCTCAAATCGGTATTTTTTACCGTGACTGGACCGGACCTGGCCCGACTTTTAACGCATCCCATGAAGGAGCCAAGCCACGCCAAATATCGGCTAGACCACAACCGCCCGATGGGCCTGAGCCTGAGGCGCCGATTGCGATCGAAAGAGGTCGATTTGCCTTTCGCCGCTCGCATCGTTGACGCTGGAGACAAATCGAATCGCGCCGCGCGGTCTTGAGTGCGATGACGGTCACGCAAAAGCCCGGCGAGCCGGGCTTTTTGCTTGGGTCCCGCCATTACCGGCGGGCGTTTGCTCGCCTTTGGAAAATGCGCCTGGTGCGCGATCTCAGCGCAGCGGTGGAATTTGCGCGCGAATGCGGGCGACGTTGTAGCGCGTGACCTCGGCGGCCCACTGCGAATCCACTGTCGGCGAGCCGAACAGCCTCAGATCGAGTGACAGGTTGGTGACGTAGACGAACCCGTTGCTGAACACGAGGCTCGCCGGAAAGAGTAGCCCTGCGGGCGTTCCATGCTCGTCGATGCCTTCGAAGTCGCCGAGCTTGGCGATCGCGCGGCCGCTCGGATCGACCACGACGATCTCATCCGCCTGGTTCGCTGCGACCCAGACGTTATCGGACGCATCGATGATCAGGCCGTCCGCGCCGTTGATGCTGTTCACGAAGACTTCGGGAGTGCCGGCCGTAAAGCCGGACTGCACGGGGATTTTCACGACCGTGTCGTTGCCGGTGTTGGCGACGAACATCGCGTTGTGGGCGTTGTTGAAGGCAATGCCATTGGCGCCGAACTGCTCACCCACGCCGCGGGCGCGCCGCCAGTGGCGGGGATGCGCCAGATGGTCGCGAGGAAGGAGTCGGAGACGTAGACGTTCCCAGGGCTATCGAACGTCAACGCGTTCGGGCCCGAGCCCGACGGGAAAGACGCAAATACGCTCGACGCACCGGTCAGTGGATCGACCTTTAGCACTCTCGCCCTGCCGAGGTCGAGCACAAGCAGGGCATTCGTCTGCGGCTGGAACGCCAAGCCCAGCAGGAGGTTGCTCGAGCCCTGAACGTCCAGCTTGCGCAACAGTTTCCCGGCAGCGTTGAAGACGACTACATTGCCCGGTCCTGAAGACTTGCTCACATCGAAGTCGGCGACGTAGATGTTTCCCTGCGCATCGACGGTGATCCCTTCGGGATGCGCGGTTCCTGGAGGCAGCACCGCGAAGTTGACCGCCGGACTGCGGATCCATGCATTGGCCTGCACGGTCATTGCAGCGAGCACGATGCAAAGCACGAACTGGATGAAACGACGAACTGCCATGAGACTCCTCCTTAACGTCGATGTGCGCTCGGGTCGCGACCGCGGCCCGCATTCGGTGCGCTGGTCTGCTTTTGTCCTTGGCGCCCTGCCCCGGAGAATTATCTTTTCCCGGAGCCGCGCCGTCTAATTTGCATTGATTGGACTCTCTAGTCCTTGAAACCCTCGAAGCCGACTAGCAGCGTGATTTCGTCCCCGACACTGGGGATTCCGGTTTTCATGCCGAAATCGGAACGCTTGAACTTGGCGGTCGCGTCACCGCCGCATTTTTCCTTGTTGTTGCCGCTCGCCGGGTTGCACTTGAAGCGCGCGATCGTCAGCGTCAGCGGCTTGGTCACGCCGAGCAGCGTCAGGTCGCCCTCGATCGAGCTCGGGTTGTCGCCGTTGAAGTTGATCTTCGTCGCCTTGTAGGTTATCTGCGGAAACTCCGCGACGTTGAAAAAGTCGGCGGTGCGTAGATGCTCGTCGCGCGAGCGCGGCCGGGAACCCTTGTCGCTGTCGCCCGTGGTGATCGTGGCGGTCGGGACCGCGAGGTCGACGGAGCCCGTCTTCGCGGCCCGATCGAGCGTCACCTTGCCCGTCGTCTTCTCGAAGCGGCCGTGGATCGTCGACAGCCCGAGATGGTCGACGGTGAAGTTGGGGAACGTATGATTCGGGTCGAGTGTATAGGATTCCGGCGCCGCGATGGCTGCGACCGGCAGGACCGTGAGCAACAGGACGGCAAGAGGTTTCAACATCGGGTTCTCCTTCGACTTGAACGTCAGCTGAACGAGCCGCGTGCGGCATACCATGCGGCGGCGATGGGAAAGATAGCGGCGACGAGCGCACAGAAGCCGAGGAGCGCGGCGCGAGCGATCAATGGCAACCGCTTGCTGACGGGAAGCATTGCAGCCAGCGGGACCAGCAACAGCAGCGGCAGCGCATACCAGGGGAGCTGGGCCAGCATCAGACTGCCGGCCGCGAACAGGCTGGTTAGGATCGCGATCGACAACGCGCCGGTGAACCGCGCGGCGATGTTGCGCGACAAGATCACCTGCATGAGGAGCAACGCGCCCGCTGCGGCCGCAACTGCGATGCCCGCAAGAAGGAAGCCGATCGACGCCGACAGGACGGCCGCGACACCGGTTGCAAGGCCGAGGCCCAGACCCGCGGCCCCGGTGCGCAATCCGTCGTCGCGTAACGCAAGCACGAGCGCAGTGAGCACGAAGCCGAAGACCGCGACGCCTGCAGCAGCGACATAGGGTGCGGACCCCTCCTGCTGCCACAGGACCGATGCAAGCGCCCAAATCGAAGCCAGACCGGCGGCCAGCGCGAACACCGCGGCGATGGCGCGCGACGGCCGCGGAATCAGATCCGCCGCGATGCCGACGACCGGAACGATGAGCCCCATCAGCAGAATCTTGCGCGACGCCGTGAGCGGTGAAAATTGAAAGCCCGTCGTCAGCGCTATCATCGTCGCATAGCCGCCGACGATCGCAAGCCACGCAAAGCGGGTGCGTGCAAGCAAGGTCGCGATCACGAGCGCAACGGCCAGCGGCGCGACGCCGCCTTGAACCGCGGGGTGGTTGAGCAGTTGGACGCCGCCAGCGCGCCATGATGTCATGCGTCCTCCCGTGTGTCACAGGACATTGCGCCGGCTTCCCATCGGTCGGTAAACAGCTGCGCGGGGCCGTTCATTCCAGCCAATTGATTCTTTCTCCTGCAACGGAGCGGATTGTACCCGAGGAGCCTGGTAGGCTGATGCAACATCCGGCATGGCCGCGCATTGGTTCGGCGGGATGGGACCTCGGCCAGCCCATATTCTTGGGATGAGTTAAGCTAGCATTCAAGCCGGCCCGTTGAGCCTGCGTATCGAAGGAGTCATCATGACATCGCTCGCGCGAGCAACCGGTCTCGCGCTTTTGCGAAACGCCGTCGTGCGCACACTCGAGGCCATCCTTGATCATCGACTAAAGCGGATGGCTGCAGCCGATGGTGCGCGGAAGCGAGCATGAGCAAGGTCTTCGTCAGCTATCGCCGGGACGACGCGCAAGGAGAGGCCGGGCATCTGCTCGCGGACCTGCGGCGGCGCTTCGGCGAAGCGAGCGTGTTCAAGGACATCACCGCGATCGGCCCGGGCGAGCAGTTCGGGCTCGCCATCGAAAAAGCTATGGCGGAATGCCCGGTGGTGTTGGTAGTCATCGGTCGCGGGTGGCTCGATGCTCGGGACGCGAGCGGCCAGCGGCGGCTAGACGATTCCAGCGACTGGGTCAGGCTGGAGGTCGAGACCGCGCTCGCCGGCAAGCGGCTCGTCATCCCAGTGCTCGTGCAGGGCGCCGCGATGCCGCGCGAGAAAGCGCTGCCGGAATCGATGCGCCCGCTGGCACATCGCAACGCGCACGAAATGTCGGCGCGCCGCTGGGACTACGACTTCGAAGCGCTCGCGAAGACGCTGGAAAACCCGCTGGGCATAACGGCGTCGGAGACTTCGAACGGGGCGGCAGCTTCGTCGGTCCGACCGCAGGATTCGACGAACCGCATGTCTCGCTTCCTCGTGCCTGGCGCGATTGTGACCGCAGCAGTAATAGCTGGCGGCGTGTATTTCGCCACGCGCAACGGCGTAGCACCGACCGAGCCTTCCGATGCAACGGCGCAGCATTCTACAGCTGTCAAGATGGCACCTGCCGGACAGCCCGGCGCGACCGGCTTCCTGTCACCCCCTCGCGGGGCGTTCGAGCAAACAAGCGCGTTTCGCGCGTTCGATCGGCTGAATACCGAACTTTCGCAGCGACCGGATCTCAGCGAGGCTGACCTGCGCCACTTCGCCGCGATCAGCAATCTGGCCTGCGCCGATCAGTCGATCAGTTGTCAACAGGCGACGCTGCAAAAGGTGACGAAAACTCTCCAAAACGTGTGCTTGCGCAAGCTCGGCATGCCCGCTGTCGCGATCGAAAGTGGCGACGAACTGGCGCAACTGAATCAGGACATCCGCTTCATCGGCTGCATTCAACAGTTTCAGTCACCGATGCTGGACGAGAACTTGAAGCGCGGGAGGGAGGCCGTACATGCCATCAAGCCGGGCTAGACAATCGTCGCGTCGGCCCGCACCGCCTTGGCATGAGCGCGAAATGTCTGGGCGAGTGGGATGCCGTAGGTGCCGAACGACCCCGCGAGCGACTGCGGCATCGATCCCACACCTTAGACCTTTTTCAAATCGTGATTCTTGAGCGGTATCGAGCGGACGCGTTTCCCGGTCGCGGCATAAATCGCATTAAGCACCGCGGGCGCGGCCACGAAGATCGTCGGCTCGCCAACGCCGCCCCAGAAGCCGCCGGAGGGCATGACTATCGTCTCGACCTTCGGCATCGCCTCCATGCGCATGATCCTGTAGGTGTCGAAGTTCTTCTGCTCGATGCGGCCATCCTTGACGGTGCATTCGCCGTAGAGAAGGGCGGAGAGTCCGAATGCGAACGAGCCTGCGACCTGGCGCTCGATCTGTGCCGGATTTACCGCGTAGCCGGGGTCGGTCGCGGCGACGATGCGGTGGATCTTCAAAGTCCCCTTGTTGCTTACCGAGACTTCGGCGCAGGCCGCCACGTAGCTGCCGTAACCCATGTGTTGCGCAAGGCCGCGATAAACGCCGCGCGGCGCAGGCTTGCTCCAGCCAACACGCTCGGCAACGGCATTGAGGACAGCAAGGTGTTTGGAATGATTCACCATGAGCTTGCGGCGAAACTCGAGCGGATCCTGACGCGCCGCGTGCGCAAGCTCGTCCATGAAGCATTCCAGGTAGATCGCATTCTGATTGTTGTTCACTCCGCGCCAGAAGTGCGGCGGGATGTGCGGGTTGCGCATAGCGTGGTCGATGAGCAGGTTCGGAATCGTATAGCCGAACGCACTTTCCGCACCGCCCGCATTGAGGCCCTGGAACACAACCGCGTCCTTCCCGTTTTGCAGGTTCTGCGGAATCACATAGGCGAGGATCGACTGGCCCGAAATCCGCATGTGCAGCGCCGTGAGATTGTTGTTGCTAT
>VBDA01000259.1 GCA_005883655.1 Betaproteobacteria bacterium
CTGACTGTTGCCGACAACGGAGTGGGAATGTCTCGCGACGAGGTGATCACGAACCTCGGTACGATCGCCAAATCGGGCACGCGCGAGTTCTTCTCCCAGTTAACCGGCGACCAGCAGAAGGATGCGCACTTGATTGGGCAGTTCGGCGTGGGCTTCTATTCGTCGTTTATCGTCGCCGACAAGGTGACGGTGCTGACTCGGCGTGCCAGTGAATCTCCGGACCAGGGCGTGCACTGGGAGTCGGACGGCGGCGGTGAATTCGCCATCGAGATGGTGGAGAAGCTTGGTCGCGGCACCGAGGTCACACTGCACCTGCGCGAGGGCCAGGACGATCTCCTTTCGGGTTCCAAGCTGCGGATGATCATCCGCAGATACTCCGATCACATCGCCCAGCCGATCTTGATGCCCAAGGAGGCGTGGAAGGAGGGCAAGGATCAGAAGCTCGCCGAGGAGGAAACGGTCAACAAGGCTTCGGCCTTGTGGGCGCGGCCGAAGAACGAGATCAGCGACGAGCAGTACAAAGAGCTCTACAAGCACGTCGGCCACGATTTTGACGATCCGCTGGCGTGGACTCACGCGCGGGTCGAGGGTCGCCAGGAATACACGCAACTGCTCTACCTTCCTTCGCGGGCGCCGTTCGACCTATGGGACCGCAACGCCCGCCACGGCATCAAGCTGTACGTCCGCCGTGTCTTCATCATGGACGACGCCGAACAGTTGCTGCCGGCGTACCTGCGCTTCGTTCGCGGCGTGGTCGATTCCAACGACTTGCCGCTCAATATCTCTCGGGAGATTCTGCAGGAGTCCAAGGACATCGAGGCTATCCGCGCCGGCTGCACCAAGAAGATATTGGCCCTGCTCGAAAATCTGGAGGCGAACGAAAAGGACAAGTACGCGAAGTTCTGGGGCGAGTTCGGCCGCGTGTTAAAGGAGGGCGTCGGCGAGGATTTCGCCAATCGAGAGAAGATCGCCGGACTGCTGCGGTTTGCGTCGACCCATGCGGACACGGCCGACGAGACAGTGTCGCTGGCCGACTACCTCGCTCGGGTCAAGGAAGGACAGGACAAGATCTACTACGTCACGGCAGAGACGTTCAACGCGGCGAAGAACAGCCCGCATCTGGAAGTCTTCCGCAAGAAGGGCATCGAAGTCCTGCTGCTGTCGGACCGTGTAGACGAATGGGTGGTGGGCCATCTCACCGAGTTCCAGGGCAAGGCGCTGGTGTCCGTCGCCAAGGGCGGCCTCGATCTTGGCGCACTCGAAGACGAGGCCGAGCGCAAAGCAGGCAGTGAGGACGCGACCGAACTCAAGGCGTTGATCGACAAAATCAGGAGCAGCCTGGGCGAGCGGGTCAAGGATGTCCGCGTCACCCGCCGGCTGACCGAGTCACCAGCCTGTCTGGTCGCCGATGAACACGATGCGAGCGGTAACCTGGCACGAATGCTCAAGGCCGCCGGTCAACGCTTGCCGGATTCCAAACCGATCCTCGAGATCAACCCGAAGCATGCTTTCGTGCTGCGGCTCAACCCCGAGGACAAGGAATTCGATGACTGGGCCGCCGTGTTGTTGGATCAGGCGATCCTCGCCGAGGGCGGACAGCTCGACGATCCGGCGACGTTCGTGAAGCGGGTCAACGAGCTGATGCTGGATATGAGCGAGCGTAAGTCAGACAGCGTCATTGGTGGATGATCTGACGCCGATGATAGGCGAGCGCGAGCCGAAAACGAACGGGTAGACTGGGAACGACGTTTCACGATTGCAGAAGCTTGCGCCGCTCGAGTCAACGCAATACGCGCCCAAAACACTCCGCGATGTCTTTGCTCCGAATCGTGCCTCGTGAGTCGCCGTGCTGTGCCCGAGCAATACCTGGAGCGTCCCGAGCGGCACGCCTGCCGAGAAGCTAGCGCCCAGCGGCCAAGGCGCGGGCGAGCGGTTCGGCGATGTTGCGGCTGACGAGCGGTTTGCGCAGCACGTCGCTGACGCCGACGGCATGTGCGCGTTCGGTGAGCTGCGCGCCGCTGTAGCCGCTCATGAGAACTATCGGAATGTCGGGCCGTAACCGACGGATCTCGCGCGCGAGCTCCGTGCCGCTGAGGTCCGGCATTGTCTCGTCAGTCAGGACGAGATCGAAACGACGCGGGTCGGCGCTGAACGCTTGCAACGCGTCGACGCTCGAATCGAACCCGGTCGGCTCATAACCAAGCTCGGCCAGCGTCTCCTCCGCAAACATGACGAGCGAGCGCTCGTCGTCGACGATCATCACTGCCTCGCCGTTTCCGCGCGGCAGGTCACGCACCGTTTCAGCGACTGGCCTCGCGGCTTGGCCGGCAACGGGCAGCCAGATTGCGAAAATCGTTCCTTCTCCGACTTTCGTCGCGACATCGATCGCGCCACCGAGGTCGGCGACGATGGAGTGTACGAGCGAGAGTCCCAGGCCCGTGCCTTCCCCGGCGCCTTTGGTGGTGAAAAACGGATCGAACATCCGCTCAAGCACCGTCGGCGGGATTCCCGGACCGGTGTCGCTCACAACGAGCCGTATGTAGAGGCACGGCGAAAGCGTCCCGTGCGAGAGCAAACGGCGCTCCGGGATCTCGACGTGGTGTATGGCCACCGTGAGGACGCCGCCGTGCTCCATCGCATGCGCGGCGTTCGTGCAGAGGTTCATCACCACCTGATGGAGCTGCGTGGCGTCTCCAACGACCGCAGCATCGCGCTGGCCATCTACCACGAGATTCTCGACGCCCATCACTGGCAATTTTCACATGAGCCGTCGGAATCCGTGCTAGAACGCCTCTCAGCCCTACCGCCGCGGGACATGCGTAAGCTGCTCCTCGACGCCTTCGGCACCGCGAGGCTCGCCAACCGCGATTTCCTGCTTCCCGAGGACTGGCGCCGCGTCACGCTGTTGCCCTCTGCCACGTCTTTTTGCGCCAGCTCGCCGTAGCCGAGGATCGCACCCAGGATGTTGTTGAAGTCGTGCGCGATGCCGCCTGCAAGCGTGCCCATTGCTTCCATCTTCTGCGATTGCCGGAGCTGAGCCTCGAGGCGCTCCTTCTCGTCTTCGGCCTGCTTGCGCTCAATGGCGATGCTCGCAAGATGGGTAATCTGCTCTATGACA
>VBDA01000260.1 GCA_005883655.1 Betaproteobacteria bacterium
CGGAACCTGTGGTCGTGGAGTGCGCGCCCGATCTCTATCGCGCAGCGAACGATGTAACGGCAAACAAGGTTGCCGGTCTTGCTATTCCATCCCGGGGTGAGTTCGGTCCGGCCAGGTGGCTGTGAGGGCGGCCCTGTCGGGACCAAGCGACTCTGGACGGCAGCCAACAAATTCCACAGACTCTGACTGCCGTCCAATGAAATCGAGGAGACGCATGCCATGGCCAGCTCGAACCCGTGTATCGAAAAGATCTTTCTCAACGCGCGCACGCATAGCGCCTGGATCGACAAACCCGTCACCGACGAAACGCTGCGCGAGCTGTACGACGCCTTGAGATGGGGACCGACTAGCGCGAACGCTTCGCCTGCCCGTTTCGTTTTCATCCGCTCGGCGAAGGCAAAGGAGAGACTCCGACCGTCGCTGCCGCCTGGGAACCTGGAGAAGACCATGAAGGCGCCCGTGACCGTCATAGTCGCTTACGATCTCCAGTTCCATCAGAAGCTGCCGAAGCTGTTTCCGCACAATCCGACCATGCGCGATCTGTTTGTGGCCAACCCTGCGCTGGTCGAGGTCACCGCGCGGCGCAACTCGTCGCTGCAAGGTGCTTATTTGATGCTTGCAGCGCGTGCACTGGGGCTCGACTGCGGGCCGATGTCGGGGTTCGACAACGCGAAGCTGGACGAAGAGTTTTTCGGTGCCGGCAAGGATTGCGAAGGATGCGAGCAGGAGTTTTTCCCTGCCGGTCACGTAAAGTCCAATTTTCTGTGCAATCTTGGCTATGGTGATCCATCAAAGCTCCTTCCGCGTGGTCCGCGTCTGGAATTCAACGAGGCGTGCACAATGATGTAGGTGAGTGCCGCGGCCTTCAGCACATGGGTTCGCGACGGCCATTTTGAATCGCTCCGCGTAGAAATAGCCGTGCGTCAATCAAACCCTGGCCGTATCTGAGAGTGTCAGGAGCGCTGCAATGATCACCGTTATCGGCTTTTCGGGCAGCTTGCGTCGAGGCTCGTACAATGCAGCATTGCTTCGCGCCGCTGGCTCGCTGATGCCTTCCGACAGCGAGCTCCGCATCGAGTCGATAGCGGGCATTCCGCTTTACGACGGCGACGACGAGGCCGCGCACGGTGTTCCCGACCTGGTGTCACGTTTGAAGGACGCGATCACTGCTGCTGACGGCTTGCTGCTCGTTACCCCGGAATACAACAACAGCATTCCGGGTGTTGCGAAGAACGCGATCGACTGGTTTTCGCGGCCGCCACGCGACATCGCTCGCGTATTCGGCGGTAAGCCTGTTGCGATTGCCGGCGCCTCACCGGGCGGCTTCGGTACGATCCTGTCGCAGAATGCGTGGCTCCCCGTCTTTCGGACCTTGGGCGCGGACCTCTGGTCGGGCGGGCGTCTTCTCGTGTCGCGCGCGGGGGGCGTTATCGATGCGAACGGCGAGATCACCGACACTGCTACCCGCGACAACATTCGCAGGTTTATGGAGGGCTTCGTTGCTTATGTTCGTGGGCGGAAGCAATCGACATCATGAGCACTTGTTAGCGGCTGACCTTATGTCAACCAGGATCGCGAATCCCGGGCTAGGCGAAATGTCGGCGCAGGGTCCGCGGGAGGTTGACGACCGCATCGGGCGCTGCGCTGCCGCCGGCACTGCGATTTGCCATTTCGTCGACGAGGCGCGCGACCGTGCTCTGTTGCGGCAGCGAGATGCCAAAGTGCAGCAGCGCGTCGCCACGATAGATCGCTAACGTCGGAAAATTCTCGACGTCGATATCTCCGCATACATCGCTGTCGTCCTCGATATCCAGCCATACGAAGACGACATCCGGCCGTGCTTCGGCAATCCGCTCGAAGCTCGCTCGGAACTCGTTGCAGGTATCGCACCATGCGGCGCAGAGCGCTACGACGACAAGCGACGAGCCCTCGGTCCAATGCGCCGACAATTCCCGTACCTCGTCGGGGGCCGTCGTCAGGACCCGCATGTGTGAAAACCCGGTGAAGGTGCCATTGTTTGTGCCAACGATTTTTGGAATTCTACGTGACGTCGGATCTGGCACGAGCATGTTCGTTCGCTCGGGGGCAGTAGGCGAACCCCGCAGATCGGAGCGCTTGGCCTCATGCGCTAGAATTCCACGCTATCGGGTCGCACATCGCTGACCCTTGCCACCGGAGTAGCACCGTGACCGCCACCGAAACCACGCACGCGGGGCGCGAGACGCTCGGCTTCCAGGCCGAGGTCAAGCAGCTCCTGCAGCTGATGATCCACTCGCTCTATTCCAACCGCGAGATCTTCCTGCGTGAACTGATCTCGAACGCGTCCGACGCCTGCGACAAGCTACGCTTCGAGGCGCTGCACAACAGCGCATTGTTCGAAGACGATCCTGAACTTTCGATCCACGTCGACTACGACGCGATCGCCCGCACGCTGACCGTGACCGACAATGGGGTGGGCATGTCTCGCGATGAGGTCATCACCAACCTCGGTACGATTGCGAAGTCGGGGACGCGCGAGTTTTTTTCCCAGTTGACCGGAGACCAGCAGAAGGATGCCCACCTGATCGGACAATTCGGCGTGGGCTTCTATTCGTCGTTCATCGTCGCCGACAAGGTTACGGTGCTGACCCGGCGTGCCGGTGAGTCCCCGGAGCAGGGCGTGCGCTGGGAGTCGGATGGCGGCGGTGAGTTCGCCATCGAGATGATGGAAAAGCCTCGTCGCGGTACCG
>VBDA01000465.1 GCA_005883655.1 Betaproteobacteria bacterium
CGAACGGATAAACCTTGTCGATGACCGGCCGGATGCGTCCCGCGGCGATCGCCGGCAGCAGATCGGCGACAAAGCCCGGCACGCCCTCAGCGCGTTGCTCGGCGCTGCGCATCTTGTTCGACACGCCGAATAGCGTCAGACGTTTGAGGTGCAGAGCTTGAATGTCGATCTCGCTTTTCAGTACGCCATCGACATAGCCAACGGTCGCGAGCCTGCCCTCGAAAGCCATCGAGCGCACGCACTCGGCAAACATCGAACCGCCGACGGTGTTGACGACCAGGTTGATGCCCTTGCCGCCGGTGGCCTTCATCACGGCATCGCAAAAATCTCCCGCGCGCGTGCACAGGCCGAGGTCCAGCCCCACTGTCTTCAGCCGATTGAGTTTGTCTTGCGAGCCCGACGTGCCGATCACCTTGGCGCCCAGCACTTGGGCTGCCTGCAGCGTGGCTACGCCGACGCCGGACGAAACGCCGGTCACCAACACCCATTCACCCGGCGCAAGCTTTCCCTGGGTGACCAGCATGTCGTACACCACCATGAATGTCAGTGGAATCGCGGCAGCTTCCTCCCATGTAAGCTTGGCCGGTATAGCAATCGCTTCGCGAAAATCCATCAGCGCGTATTCGGCGAACGCACCGGCGCAACGCCCCATCACGCGCTGGCCCACCTTGATGCTGGACACACCCGTGCCGAGCTTGACCACCTCGCCTGCGCCCTCCATCCCGATGGCTTTGGCCGTACCCGCCTTTTGCAGGCCGTGCCCGACGATGAATTCGCCGCGGTTCAGCCCCGCCGCGCGCATCCGCACCAACACCTGTTGTGGACCCGGCTCGGGTATCGCGGCCTCGCGTAATTCGAGCGTGGCTTGATCGGCGGTGGTCTGCATTGAATAAAACTGCATCACGATGCCTTTTGCCGATGATTGAATAGATGACTGAAAACTTCTCCTCACTCCCGTCCTGCTGCCGCGCGCGGGAAGGGTCTGCCGTGATGCTCGAGGCCGTCTATCGTTCAATCAAGCGGAACAGATCCTACTTGCCGGCAAAAACCGGCTTGCGCTTTTCCATGAACGCGCGCCGGCCTTCGGCGTAGTCCTCGCTCTCAAAACAGCCGCGGATCAAGCTCTGGCACATCTCGGCGTCGAAGTCGGGCGCAGGCTTGAGGATTTCGCCGATCACGGCCTTGGCGGCACGCACTGTCAGCGGTGCATTGACAGCCAATGCGGTGGTGTATTCGGACAGCAGCGCAGCGAGCGCATCAGGAGGGCAGACCCGGTTGACCAATCCCAAAGACCTCGCTTCGTCGGCGTCGATTTTTCGGGCCGTGAAGAACAAATCCTTGGCCGCTCCGGGACCGATAAGGTCAACCAGGATCTTCATCGCCGAGTGGCGGTAGCCCAGGCCCAGACGCGCCGCCGGAATGAAGAATACCGAATCACTGCTCGCGATGCGCAGATCGCAACTGATGGAGACATTGATGCCGCCGCCGACGCAAAAGCCGCGTATGCACGCCAGCGTCGGTTTGCTGAAGCGGTAGATAGCCGTCAGCGCGGCTTCGGCGATGATTTCATAGCGAGCAACTGCCTCGCGCGCGGCACGCATGTCCTCAAACTGCGAGATGTCCGCGCCCGACACAAACGCCTTTTCACCGGCGCCCGAGAACACCACCATGCGCACCCGGTCATCGCCTTCCGCCTGCGCGAGCAGGACGGGAACCGCTTCCCACATGTCGATCGACAGCGCATTGAGGCGCGCCGGATTGTTGAAGCGGATGTGCAGCGTCGATGCGTCGAGCCACACCTCCACGCGTTCGGTCGGCGATCGATACGTATTCTCGTCCATCAGTACACTCCGCTTGATTTCATTCGCGCGAGATCATCGGCGCCGAGGCCGAGCTCCCGCAGAACTTCCTCGGTATGCTCACCGCGGCGCGGTGCGGCGCGCACGATGCGGCTGGGGGTGCGCTCGAGATGCACCGGTTGTCCCATCAGGCGCTGCGGACCAAGACGGTTGGACACCACGTCCTGCACCATATGCAGGTGTTGAATCTGCGGTTCTTCAAAGACCTCCTGCACATTATTGATATGGCCGCAGGCTACGCCGTCGGCGTTGAAGCGTTCGATCCAGTAATCGCGGTCCTGATTGGCCAGTCGAGCGTTGATCGCAGCGTTGAGCGCATCGCGATTCACCGAGCGCGCCATCTTGTCGTGGAAGCGCGCGTCGGTCACCCATTCCGGCGCGCCCAGGGTCGCGCAAAAGCGCTCCCAGATTTTAGAGCCGAACACCGCGATGTTCATATACCCGTCGCGCGCCTTGTAAACACCGGTTGGAATGCTCGTCGGATGAAAGTTGCCGGCTTGAGCGGCGACTTCGCCGTCTATGAGCCAGCGCGAGGTCTGAAAATCCATCATGTACACCATGGCTTCAAGTAGCGACGTATGCAGCCATTGCCCTTTGTCTGAGGTTTCGCGCTCGAGCAGCGCGACCAGGACGCCCTGTGCCGCAAAAATCCCTGCGCACAGATCCGCAATCGGAATACCGACGCGCACGGGCCCTTGTCCCGGCAAGCCGGTAACCGACATCAATCCACCCATGCCCTGTGCAATCTGATCGAAGCCGGGCCGCTCGGCCAGCGGGCCGGTCTGACCGAAACCGGAGATGCTCGCGTAGACCAGTCGCGGGTGGTCTTTGGAGAGAGATTCGTAGTCGATGCCGAGCCGGAACTTGACGTCGGGACGGAAGTTTTCCACCACGACGTCCGCGGTCGCGATCAGCCGCTTGAGCGCGCTGATGCCTTCGCGTTCCTTTAAATTGAGCGTCACCGAACGCTTGTTTCGATGCGTGTATTGATAGTCGGAGCCGTCCTGGCCGCCGAGGGTATCGTCGCCGCGCATATGGTCCGGCATCTGCACTTGG
>VBDA01000466.1 GCA_005883655.1 Betaproteobacteria bacterium
CTCGAGGTCGCGCTCGGACAACCGTTCATCGTCGACGATCGCCCGGGCGCCGGATCGGTGATTGGCACCGACGCCGCGGCCAAAAGCGCACCGGACGGCTATGCGCTTCTGGTCATGTCCAACACGCACACGGTGAACGAAACGCTCGTGCCCAACAAGCCGTACGCGCTTCTGCGCGATTTCGTTCCCATCGCGCCAGTGAACTACTCCGATCTGGTGCTGGTGGTCCATCCCGCGGTGGCGGCGAACAATCTCGCCGAGCTCCTCGCCCTCGCGAAGGCGAAGCCCGGCAAGTTGAACTACGCGTCGTCGGGACCGGGCACTCCCTATCACATGGCGGGCGAATTGTTCAAGGCGATGGCGGGAGTGGACATCGTGCACGTTCCGTACCGCGGCAGCTCGCAGGCGCGCACCGACACGATAGGAGGCCAGGTCGACATGATGTTCGACGCCGTGACCACCATGAGCGAATTCGCCAAGGCCGGCAAGGTCAGGGCTTTGGCGACCACCGGCAAGGTTCGCTCGTCCGCGCTGCCCAACGTGCCGACGATGTCGGAAGCGGGTGTGCCGGGCTACGAGGCGGTGATCTGGCTCGGCATCATGGCGCCGAAAGGCACGCCTCCGGATATCGTGCGGCGCCTCAACGCCGAGATCACCGCGATCGTCGGGCGTCCCGAGGTGCGCGACGATTGGGCCCGCCAGGGCGCGGTCGCGATGAAAATGAATCCGGAGGATTTCGGCCGCTATATCGTCGACGACATCGCGAAGTGGGAGCGCATCGTCAAGATTTCGGGCGCCAAGCCGGACCAGTAAACCCATCCGCGAAGTTTCATCGACCGGATACACTGGAGCCGAGTCGAAGCGAAGCTGACGTTGAACCCAATCTGCCTGGCCGCGGTCTGAAAAACCGACGCATCCATGCCGGGAAAGACGTCTCATGGAAGATTCGCGGGCGGCGCCGGCCGCCAACAGGCGAACTCGTACTCGCCCCAAAGCGATAAAGGATCCGGTGGGCGAGGCGGCGGAAATGGCTGTCGCAGCCGGGCTCGTCTACGTCTCCGACTCCGATCCCGGCATCCGCAGGCTGCGCAAGGGTAAGGATTTCGCCTACATCAAGGCCGACAATCGGCCGCTGATCGCTGCCGCAGAGCTTGCCCGCATCGCCCGCCTCGCGATTCCGCCAGCCTACGAGGAGGTCTGGATCTGCGCCAACCCTCGTGGGCATCTTCAGGCGACCGGACGCGACGCGCGGCGGCGCAAGCAGTACCGCTATCACCCGGACTGGCGGCTGCTACGCGATGGTGCGAAGTTCGAGCGCATGATCGAATTCGGCGAAGCGCTGCCGCGATTGCGGCTACGGCTCCGCCGGGATCTCGCGCTGCCCGGCTTGCCGAGAGAAAAAGTGCTCGCCGTCATCGTCAGCCTGCTCGACGCGACCTGGCTTCGAATCGGCAACGACGAGTATGCGCGCGACAACAACAGCTACGGCCTCACGACATTGAAGAATCGCCACGTGCAGTTCATACGCGACGGCCGGCTGCTTTTCCGATTCCGCGGCAAGGGTGGCGCCGATCACGAGATTGCAGTCGACGATAAGCGCCTGGTCAAGCTGGTGAGGCGCTGCCATCAGCTGCCCGGGCAGCGCCTCTTTCAGTACGTGGACGAAGATGGCGGCCGCCATCCGATCGATTCCGATCAGGTCAACGCGTATTTGCGCGACGTCATGGGGGCGGATTTTACAGCCAAGGATTTTCGCACCTGGGGCGCCACGTTGCGCGCCATCGCGCTCATGGTGGCGACACCGCTGCCGGAGAGCCCGAGCGAGCGAGCGCTGAACGAGTGCATCGTGGCAGCGGTGAAAAGAGTCGCCGCGGAGCTGCGCAACACACCTGCGGTCTGCCGCAAGTCGTACATCAATCCGGTCGTGTTCGTCGCTTGGCGGAGC
>VBDA01000467.1:0-397 GCA_005883655.1 Betaproteobacteria bacterium
TTTCTGCCGAAGAGCAGAGTTTCACTTTCCGTAATGTCGAACTTGCAGACATTGTCGGCGACGCGATCCGCAAGACGAGGATCGTCGACGGCGATGTTCGTGCGATCGGCGGTCAGTTTGAAGCGGAACAAGTGCCCGCCCTGGAGGAAGGTGCGTGCGCCGCCCATGATCAGGTTGCCCTGATATTCCGGTCCGAGCGCGTTGGTCTTCATGAAACCTATACCCGCCGGCGCCACCTCGAATTTCCAGCTCAGCTCAGGATCCTTATGGAATGACCCCGGCAGTACGAATAACCGCGATAGCGCTTCTGGAGGCGTGTCGGCGATGTTCGTTGGCGGCCAGCGGTTCTGCTGCAGCCCGAAATACGCGCCGCCGATGCAGGGGTCGCTTGCGGGGC
>VBDA01000467.1:504-1345 GCA_005883655.1 Betaproteobacteria bacterium
CAGACACCGGATCGAAGTCCATGCCGAAGGTGTTGCGGATCCCGTAGGCAAATACCTTCTGGATATTCGCGCCCACTTCGCCGCCTATCGCCGCACCAACCGCGAAAAATGGGTTGTCGGCCGGCGTCGTGCCATCGTCGTTCAGACGCAGGATGACGCCGGTGAGATGCGCATTGTCGGGCATGGGTCCGCCGAACTGGTCGTCCGGGACGACGGGTCCGGGGCAAACGGCGGTGGGACCGCATGGCAAATTCTGCATCCAGCCGCGGCGCCCGTTATCGCCGATGACGATGTAGAGCTTCCCATCGGGTCCGAATTTCAACACGCCGCCGTTGTGGTTGCCGCGAAGCGTCTGCCCGGCGTCGGCCTGGAACGCGTGCAACCGGATGAGATTCCGATCCAGGGTGAGCGTCGATCCGTTCCAGATAAATCGGTCGACGCGATTGCCGAGCAGTAGAACGTCGGCAAGATTCGCCGAATCGGCTCCCGTCGAGCTCTCGGTCCAGTATAGGTAAACGCTCGGGTTGGCTGGAAACGCAGGGTGCAGCGCAATACCCAGCAGCCCCCGCTCCGATGCGGAATTGACCGGGAGATCGAGCGCCGGCGTTCCTTGAACGACGTTGTTGATGATTCTCTGCACTTTGCCGGTCGCCTTCTCGAGCGCGAGGATGTCGTTCGCGCCGATGAAAGCCATGCTGGTCGGCTGGTTGAGACCGAAAGCCACCTTGCGCACGGCCAGGTTCGGATCGACGACGGACGGAGCGACGAGGGGCAGTTGTGCAATCGCCGGCAAAGCGAAGCCAAGGGCTAGAAGCGCGGTGCTCATACTTATAAGGAACAT
>VBDA01000467.1:1448-3763 GCA_005883655.1 Betaproteobacteria bacterium
CGCTTGTTTTCTCTGGATTTTTTCGCATAAGACCTCCTCTTCCAGCTGCATGAACATGGACTCTCGAGGCCGACCGACCGATGCACAGCAGCACGCGGCAATACCCTTCAACGCGAAGTCTTGCTGTCGATCTTCGGGCGGCGCGACCAATGACAGCAGTCCCGGCCATTAAAAGTCCGGACCTGCAAAATGCGTAAACAGCCGGCCCTGTGACCTATTCCTGTAGCAGACACTCGCGGCGGATTGCCGGTCGAGTCTGTTCCGTACAAATGCGACCAACTCTCGGTCGGCTTGGTAACGAACTAGAGCGCCTCGGTTTCCGCGGTCCCGGGGCGCCAGACCAGCAGCCGGCTTTCGATCTTGGTGACGATGAAGTCGAGGATCAGCGCGAAGATCGTCAGCACCAGTATTCCTGCAAACACTGTGTCGATGTCAAAGACCCCCTCCGCCTGGTGGATGAGGTAACCAACGCCGCGCGCCGATCCGAGGTACTCGCCCACCACGGCGCCGACGAATGCCAGACCCACCGATGTGTGCAGGCTCGAGAACACCCAGCTGGTAGCCGAAGGCAGATAGACATGACGCAGCAGCTGTTTTCCCGTCGCACCGAGCATGCGTGCGTTGGCGAGCACGACCGGGCTCACTTCCTTCACGCCCTGATACACGTTGAAGAAAACGATGAAGAACACCAGCGTCACTCCGAACACGACTTTCGACGTGATGCCCAAGCCGAACCACACGGCGAAGATCGGCGCCAGAATCACCCGCGGCATCGCATTCATCGCCTTGATGTAGGGATCGGCCAGCGTCGAGGCGGTCGGCGCCAGCGCGAGCCACAGTCCCAGCACCAGGCCAAGCAAGGTGCCGATGACGAAGGCAAGCAACGTCTCCAGCAGCGTAACGCCGAGGTGCAGGTAGATGCTGCCTCCCGCAAACCAGCTCCAGATGCGCTTGAAGACTTCCTGCGGCTGCCCGAAAAAAAACTTGGCCCGCGTCGGCTCGTCGAAGTAGAACGGCGGGATCAGTCCCGGCTCGGTCATCAGATACCAGAAGAGGAACAAGCCGCCGAGCAGCAGCGTGTGATACAAAGCGAGCCGCGCGGGCGACGAGCGCAGGCTCGCGCGCCTGGTGGCGCTCGCCCTTTGCGGCGGTACCGCGTCCGCGGCGATATCGGACGCGCTAGTTTTTCTTGCTTTGCGCATAGCCCTTCAGCACCTCGTCCTTCATTACGTGCCAGATATCAGTGTGCAGCTCGACGAAGCGCGGCGTCATTCTTATCTCGTTGACGTCGCGCGGTCGCGGCAGGTCGATGATGAATTCGCCGATCGGCCGGGTTGCGGGGCCGGCGGCAAGAACGACCACGCGATCGGAGAGCGCGATCGCTTCCTCCAGATCGTGAGTAATGAACATGACCGATTTCCGGTCAGCCGACCAGAGCTCGAGGAGCTCGTTTTCCATCAGCTGCCGCGTTTGCACGTCGAGCGCCGAAAACGGCTCGTCCATAAGCATGATCTCGGGATCGAGGATCAACATTTGCGCCAGCGCGACGCGTTTGCGCATGCCGCCGGAGAGCTCGTGCGGATAACGCATCTCGAAGCCGGTCAGTCCTACGCGAGAAAGCCATTCGTCGGCGCGCCGACGCGCTTCGACCTCGGGCACGCCGGCGAATTGGAGCCCTGCGAGAACATTGTCGCGCGCGTTGCGCCACGGCATCAGCGACTCTGCCTGGAACATGTAGCCGGCGCGGCGATTGATGCCGGAAAGCGGCGCACCCTGCACGCGCACGTTGCCCGATGAGGGCTGCAGCAGACCGGCGGCGACATTGAGGAGGGTCGACTTGCCGCAGCCGGTGGGACCCACCACCGAAACGAATTCTCCCGAGCCTACGGCGAGCGTCGTGTCCCTGACTGCGGTATAGCGCTCGCCGCTCTTTTCGCGCGAGGCGAATGCGCAGGTGACATGATCGAGCAACAGTGCCGGCGTGTGCTCTGTCGCAGCAGGGTTCATCGCGGAACGCCGCTAGCGCTTGTACTTGGCCAGTGCCTTTTGCGCGTAGCTGTTGTCGTACGTTTGAGCGAGCTTGATCTCGGCGGGCTTCACCGCCGGATTGAACGCGGCCAGGTACTTGAGCGTATTTTGTGCGCCCGCCTCATTGAACTGTCCGTCGGGCGAGAACGCGTCCTTCACCTTGTTGTAGCTCGCGAGATACGCTTCGCGATTGTTGAGCACATATTCCGGCGGCACGGTGGCCAAAACCTGCTCCGGTGATGCACGCTGCAACCAGATGAGCGCGCGAACCATGGCGTTGGTCAACG
>VBDA01000107.1 GCA_005883655.1 Betaproteobacteria bacterium
GGCGCCGGCGATCTGCACGACGATCGGCTCGACCTCGCCGTCGTGATTCATGCGCCGCTGCGACTTGCCCGTATCCCGCAGCTTCGGATTCGACGCGACCATCTCCGAAATGGCGAGGCCTGCGCCAAGGCGTTTGCACAACTGCCGGAACGGGCGGTCGGTCACACCCGCCATAGGGGCGACGACAAGATTGCTCTGAATGTGATACGAGCCGATGTGCACTGCTTGAACTCTGCGGAAACTGCGACGGAAGGGAGCGGATTATACCGAGTTTGCGGCGCGATAGTCAGCGCGTTCGTCGGCTCGATCTTTCAAATTAAATTTTCAATGTAGGCCATACAACATAGCGCGCGTGAACACTCGTTTGACCGGCGGCAACACATCGAGAAGAGTAAGCGCCAACCCGCGCGGCCAGCGCAGCAATGAAACGTCCGCTCCAAAAATCCCGAGCAGACCGTGCGTGAATGCGATGCCGGACCAACGGTCAGCTGCGCGGCGCCGAGAATACGCCGCTAGAAATTGCGGCGCACCAAAATGATCGCGGTCGGTAACGATCGAGCTCGCAAGCAACTCTTGCGCCAGTTCGTACGCGTCGCGAACGCCGAGATTGAAGCCTTGTCCGGCGACAGGATGCAGCGCTTGCGCTGCGTTCCCGAGAAGAACGGTGCGCTCGCCGGCGATGCGGGTCGCGAATTCAAGCGCCAGCGGGAAGGTGCGCCGATCGGTAACACGAATCCATGGTCCGGCGCAGGGTCCGAAACGCTTGGCGAGGGCGGCCAAGAACGCTTGTTCCGGAAGCGCGACCAGCGCGCTCGCATTTTCCGGTGTTGTCGTCCAAACCAAGCCGTAATGATCCTCTTCGGGCAGGAGCGCCATCGGACCTTCGTCGGTAAAGCGCTCGAACGCGAGTCCACCGTGCGGCTCGATGGACCAGATCCTCGCCACCAGCGCGGCTTGTCCGTAGTCGTGCCTGCGTCGCCCGATGTAGCCCACGACATCGCCACGACCATCGGCAACCGCGGCCAGACGTGCGCTCCATTCGACTGCGGCGCCATTGCGCTCACCGACGACATGGGCGGACTCCGCCGTCGCGCTCACGCGCGTCACACCGACGCCATGCTCGACCGAAATCCCCGCACGCCCAAGCGCTGAGTCCAGCGCACGCTGCAGTGCGCGATAGCTGACGACATAGCCGAGCGCATCGACGCCATGATCGCGAGCGTGAAGACGGGCGCGCCCAAACCCGCCGCGCTGCGAAATGTCAATGGCCGTGATGGGCGTTACGGCACCCGCCGTCGCCGTAACGCCGCTCCAGACACCGAGCCGCTCGAAGACGAGCCTGGTCCCGTGAGATAACGCAAGCGAGCGGTCGCTTCGTGCAATGATGCCGGCAGGACGGGCATCCAGCGCGACGACGTCGAGATCGCTGTCGAAAAGCGCCAGCGCGAGCGTTGCGCCGACAGGGCCCGCGCCGACGATGACCAGATCGTGCAACATGGGATGGGTCGACGTGTCGGAAGCAACCGCCGGTCAGCGCGCGCAAGCGGCTTCGATGTCGGCTACGGTCTTCGGGGTCGAGCCGGTCAGATTTTCGTTTCCGGCAGCAGTCACCAGAACATCGTCCTCGATCCGCACGCCGATGTCCCAGAATTCCTCGGGCACCTTGTCGGCCGGACGGATATAACACCCGGGCTCGACCGTGAGAACCATGCCGGGCTCGAGCGGGCGCGATTCTCCGTCGATCCGGTACAAGCCGACATCGTGCACGTCGAGCCCGAGCCAATGCCCGGCGCGATGCATATAGAACTGCTTGTATGCGCCGGACTCGAGCACGCCCTCGAGGGTTCCCTCGCATAGCTTGAGGTCGATCAGGCCCTGCGCGAGCACGCGCTCGGCTACCTCGTGATAGTCGTGAAACATCCGGCCCGGCTGGACGGCGTCGATGCACGCGAGCTGTGCCGCGAGCACCAGCTCATAAATCGCTTTTTGCTCGCCGCTGAATTTTCCGCCTACCGGAAACGTGCGCGTGATGTCCGACGCGTAGCCGTCGACCTCGCAGCCGGCGTCGATCAGGAGCAGGTCGCTCGCCTGCGCCTGGCGATTGTTGTCGCGATAGTGCAAGACGCACGCGTTGGGTCCTGACGCGACGATCGAGGGATACGCGACCGCCTGCGCGCCGGAGCGCAAAAATTCGTGCATCAGCTCGGCCTCGACCTGATATTCGTACCAGCCCGGTCGCGTCTCGCGCATCGCGCGGCGGTGCGCGCTGCTTGAAATGAGCGCCGCGCGACGGAGGAGCTCGAGCTCGCGTTTATCCTTGAAGAGCCGCATTGCCGCGAGCGGAGCACGGACGTCGATCACCGTCTCTGGCGCCGCGATACCCGTGCGCACGCGGCTACGAACTTCGTTCAGCGTCGCCGCGGTCGCGTTATCCCACGCGGGATAGAGTCCGAGCGGGGTGTAAATCGCACGCTGGTCACAGGTCCAGTCGGCGAGCTTGGCGCTAAGTTGGGTTATCGGATACGTCTCGTCAAACCCGAAGATTTCGCGCGTGGCGTCCGGACCATAGCGAAAGCCGTCCCAGATTTCGCGTTCCGGGTTCTTGTCCCGGCAAAAAAGGATCTGCTTCGAGTCGCTTTCCGCCGCACCGGCGATAAGAACGACAACCGCTTCGGGCTCCGGAAAACCGCACAGGTAGTAAAAATGACTGTCCGGCCGATACGGATAATGGGTATCGGCGTTGCGTATCGCCTCCGGCGCGGTCGGAACGGAGGCGATACCGCCTCCGGTCTGCTTTCGCATCTCGGCGATGAGCCGTGAACGCCGGTTTCGGTGATGCTGATGATTGTAGTTCATGCCGTTTTCGAAAGAAGTGCAACGGGACCCTGGAATAGCAGGCGTGATTATAGGCGTTCCGTTCGCGGCGCGGGCTTTGCGGTAACATCCATTGCGTGTCCGCATCTTCAACCGAGCCTCGATCGACCCCGGACGCAGCGAGCGGCAAGCTGCTCGACGAGAAGCGTGGATTGCGTGCGCGGATTCTGCGCGAGCGCGACGCCATCCCGGCCGAGGATCGGGCTACGGCCAGCGCGTCGATCGCGGCTTCGCTGCTCGCGCGTGAGGACTTCGTGTCATCGAAGACCGTGCTGCTCACGCTTCCGTTCGGAAGCGAATGGGATACGCGGGCGCTGCTTCATGCGGCGCTGGCCCGAGCCAAAACGGTCGCGCTTTCGAGAGTGAACCTCGCGACGGGGATGCTGGACGTCTGCGCGATCATCCGCCTCGAGCACGATGCCGCGCCCGGCTATCGCGGCATTCCGGAACCCTGTGCGCACTGCGAGCTACTCGATGTCGCAGCCATCGACTGGGTGCTCGTTCCCGGGGTGGCGTTCGATCGCGATGGGCACCGAATCGGCTACGGGGGAGGCTATTACGACAGGCTGCTGCCACTGCTGCGCGCCGACGCCTACCGCGTCGCTGGCGCTTTCGAGCTGCAGCTGGTGGATCATGTTCCAGCGGCACCCCACGATGTCGCCGTCGACGCAGTCGTCACCGAAGCACGCTCCATTTCAATCGCGCGCTAGTCGAATTCGGTGCGGCGACGCCAGGGACGCCTTGGCCCGGGTTGACCTTTGGCGGTCAGCGGCTCGCTTCATGAGAAACCCATCTTTTCCGAGGGCGTCGTGGAAACGATATCCGTGGAATGTTATGATAAAACTTCCCCTGAAACGCGAGCACAAACCCAAATTGCGGCCTGCATCGCAACGATGCGGCGTCGGTATCCGACGCTAACTCAAGGTCCGATCGACGCGCATCGCGGACATCACTGTGAGGAAGATTCCATGGACATGAACCCTGACGTCGACCCGCAAGAAACCCAGGAATGGCTGGACTCGATCGACGGTGTGCTCCAACACGAGGGGCCGGACCGCGCGCATTTCCTCATCGAGCAGGTAATCGACAAGTCGCGCCGGTCGGGCGCGTACATGCCGTTTTCGGCCAACACCGCGTACATCAATACGATTCCCGTGGACAAGCAGGTCAGGATTCCGGGCGATCAGACGATCGAGCGCCGCATCCGCTCGTACGTGCGCTGGAATGCGATGGCGATGGTGATCCGCGCCAACAAGAACACCAATGTGGGCGGCCACATCGCGAGCTTTGCCTCCGCAGCGACGCTCTACGACGTCGGCTACAATCATTTCTGGCACGCGCCTTCGCCGGAGCACGGCGGCGATCTGGTGTTTGTGCAGGGGCACTCGGCGCCGGGGGTCTATGCCCGGGCGTTCATGCTTGGCCGCCTCACCGAAGAGCAGATGGACCACTTTCGCCAGGAAGTCGGCGGCAGAGGCATCTCGTCCTACCCGCATCCCTGGTTGATGCCGGATTTCTGGCAGTTCCCGACGGTTTCAATGGGGTTGGGGCCGCTGATGGCGATCTATCAGGCGCGCTTCATGAAGTATTTGCAGGATCGGGGGTTCGCCAAGACCGAGGGCCGCAAGGTGTGGTGCTTTTGCGGCGACGGCGAGATGGACGAGCCGGAATCGATGGGGGCGATCGGCATGGCCGCCCGCGAAAATCTCGACAACCTGATCTTCGTCATCAACTGCAATCTGCAGCGGCTCGATGGCCCGGTGCGCGGCAACGGCAAGATCATCCAGGAGCTCGAGGCTGAATTCCGCGGCGCCGGCTGGAATGTCATCAAGGTCGTCTGGGGAACGCATTGGGATCCGCTGCTCGCCCGCGACAAGAAAGGTATCCTGATGCGCAGGATGATGGAATGCGTCGACGGCGAATACCAGACGTTCAAATCCAAGGATGGCGCCTATGTGCGTGAATACTTCTTCAATACACCTGAGCTCAAGGAGCTGGTCGCCGACTGGTCGGACCAGGACATCTGGAACTTGAACCGCGGCGGCCACGACCCGCACAAGGTATATGCGGCGTTTCACGCCGCGGTCAACCACAAGGGCCAGCCGACGCTGATCCTGCCCAAGACGATCAAAGGCTACGGAATGGGCGAGTCCGGCGAAGCGCAGAACATCACCCACCAGCAGAAGAAAATGTCGGTCGACTCGATCCGCGTATTCCGCGACCGATTCCAGATACCGGTTCCCGACGACAAGCTCGACGAAGTGCCCTATGTCAACTTCGCGCCCGGCTCGCCGGAAGCCGAGTACATGAAGGCGCGGCGCATGGAATTGGGCGGCTACCTGCCCGCAAGACGGCAGAAGGCGGAGGCCTTGCCGGCGCCACCGCTTACCACCTTCGAGCGTTTCCTCAAGGGCACCGAGGAGCGCGAAATCTCGACCACCATGGCATTCGTGCAGATCCTGCAAACGCTGTTGCGCGACAAGACCATCGGCAAGCACATCGTTCCCATCGTCCCGGACGAGTCGCGCACTTTCGGTATGGAAGGCCTGTTCCGCCAACTGGGCATCTGGAACCAGCTCGGTCAGCTCTACACGCCGCAGGACGCCGACCAGTTAATGTTCTACAAGGAGAGCAAGGACGGCCAGATCCTGCAGGAAGGCATCAACGAGCCGGGCGCGATGTGCGACTGGATAGCGGCCGCGACGAGCTATTCGACGCACGGCGTGCCGATGATCCCCTTCTACATTTTCTACTCGATGTTCGGCTTCCAGCGGGTCGGCGATCTGGCATGGGCCGCCGGCGACATGCGTTCGCGCGGCTTCCTGCTCGGCGGCACTGCCGGACGAACGACCCTCAATGGCGAAGGTCTCCAGCACGAGGACGGGCATTCCCATCTGTACGCAGCGACGATACCGAACTGCATTTCCTACGATCCGACTTTCGGCTACGAGGTAGCGGTCATCATCCAGGACGGAATGCGCCGCATGTATGCCGAGCAGCAGGACGTCTATTACTACCTGACGCTGATGAACGAAAACTACACCCACCCGGCGATACCGGACGGCGCGGCGCCGAACATCATCAAGGGAATGTACCTCCTCAAGGCCGGCGAGAAGAAGCCGAAATCGCTTCGCGTTCAGCTACTGGGTAGCGGCGTCATTCTGCGTGAAGCGATCGCCGCGGCGGAGCTCCTGGCGAAGGACTGGAATATCGAATCGGATCTCTGGAGCTGTCCGTCGTTCACCGAGCTCGCGCGCGAGGGCAATGCCGTGTCGCGCTGGAACATGATGAACCCGACCGCGAAACCTAGGATTTCCCACGTCGAGTCATGTCTTGCCGACGTAAAGGGCCCGGTGATCGCGACCAGCGATTACATTCGCGCCTTTGCCGAACAGATACGCGCCTTCGTGCCGCGTCGCTATGTGGTGCTCGGCACCGACGGATTCGGCCGCTCCGATACGCGGGAAAAGCTCCGTGAGTTTTTCGAAGTGGATCGCCATTACATTGTGGTCGCGGCTCTCAAGGCGCTTGCCGACGACGGCGAGATTCCGGCAGCGAAAGCCGCGGAGGCCATGAAAAAGTATGGCGTCGATGGCGCGAAGCCGCCGCCGTGGACGGTGTGAGCCTCGCCGATCGCGCGTCGCTCGAGAGATCCACGAACGTGGCACTACCGTCCAGGGAACATCATGGCCCAGACAGTTGAAGTCAAGGTCCCCGACATCGGCGACTTCACCGACGTGCCAGTCATCGAGGTGCTGGTCAAGGCGGGCGACACCGTCAAAGCCGAGGATTCGCTGGTCACGCTCGAGTCCGACAAGGCGACGATGGATGTGCCCTCGCCATCCGCGGGGATCGTCAAGGACGTCAAGGTCAAGCTCGGCGACAAGGTCAGCGAGGGAAGCGTCATCGTGACGCTCGAAGCCGCGGCGGGAAACGGCGCCAAGACTGCCTCGCCAGCGCAGGCCGCCGCGCCCGCCGCCACCGTTGCCTCCGCACCTGCCACCAGGTCTGCCACCGCGTCGGCTGCCGCAACTTCTCCCGTGCCGTCCGCCCCTGCGCAGCGGAAGACCGAAGCGCCAACCACGCCTGCCGCAGCAGCACAAAGTATCGAGGTCAAGGTCCCCGACATCGGCGACTTCAAGGACGTGCCGGTGATCGAAGTCCTGGTCAAAGCGGGCGACACGGTGAAGGCCGAGGATTCGCTGGTCACGCTCGAATCCGAAAAAGCAACCATGGACGTACCTTCGCCTTCCGCCGGCGTAATCAAGGAAGTGAAGGTCAAGCTTGGCGACAAGGTCAGCGAAGGAAACGTGATCGTGGTGCTCGAAGCGTCAGCCGCGCGAGCCTCTGCCGCGCCGGCGCAGGCTGCGGCCGCCACCGCCACACCCGCGCCCGCACCACCGCAATCACCTTCAAGCTCTGTCTCACCGGACAGAAAAGCGCCGAGTGCGTCCTCCGACGCGGCTCCTCAGGTCGACAGCGAAACCTTCAGGAAGGCGCACGCCTCGCCATCGGTGCGCGCGTTCGCACGCGAGCTCGGCGTGGATCTTTCCCGCGTAAAGGGCAGCGGACCCAAGAATCGCGTTCTGCGGGAAGACGTTCAGAAATACGTCAAGGACGCGATGACCGCAGCCGCTTCCAGCTCTGCGGCGACATCGTCGGCTGGCGGCGCGGCGCTGGGTCTGTTGCCGTGGCCGCAAGTCGACTTCGCGAAGTTCGGCCCGGTCGAGGCGAAGCCGCTGTCGCGGATCAAGAAGATCTCCGGTGCGAATCTGCACCGCAATTGGGTCATGATTCCGCACGTCACCAATCACGACGATGCCGACATCACCGATCTCGAAGCGCTTCGCGTCACGCTCAACAAGGAAAACGAAAAAACCGGCATCAAAGTGACCATGCTCGCGTTCCTGATCAAGGTCTGCGTGTCGGCGCTGAAGAAATTTCCCGAATTCAATGCATCGCTCGACGGCGACAACCTCATTTACAAGCAGTACTACCACATCGGCTTCGCCGCCGACACACCCAACGGACTCATGGTGCCGGTAGTCAAGAACGCCGATCAGAAGGGCGTGCTGGCGATCGCCAAGGAGATGGGAGAGCTCTCGGCCAAGGCTCGCGAAGGCAAGCTCGGCCCCGTCGACATGCAGGGCGGATGCTTTTCGATCTCGAGCCTGGGCGGCATCGGCGGGACGTATTTCACGCCCATCATCAACGCTCCCGAGGTCGCCATCCTCGGCGTTTGCCGCTCGAGCATGCGTCCGGTGTGGGACGGCAAGCAATTCGCACCGCGGCTGATTCTTCCGCTGTCCTTATCGTGGGACCACCGGGTGATCGACGGTGCGGCCGCGGCGCGCTTCAACAGCTACCTGATTGCACTGCTCGGCGACATGCGGAGAACACTGCTTTGATGCGGGTTGCGCTGTTTCTGCTCGTCGCGGCTTCGGCGATCTGCCACGCGGCCGAGGAAGTGATCACCCTTCCGACACGCGACGGCGTGAAGCTTTCCTACCTCCTGCTGCAGGACAAATCGGCCCCGCCCAAAGCGGTCGCGATAGCCTTTGTCGGCGGGCCGGGTGCGATCGGCCTCGCCAAGCGCAGCGAGAGCGGACCCGTGAAATTCGGCCCCGGTGCCAACTTTCTGGTGCGAATACGCGACGAGCTGGTCGACGCGGATATCGCCGAGGCGATCGTCGACGCGCCTTCCGACAAGTTGCCGCAGGGCATGGACGACGCCTTTCGGCTGGGTCCCGAGCACCTGGCGGACATCCGCGCGCTGATCGTCGATCTCAAGCGACGATATCCGGATGCCAAAATCTACCTGGTGGGCACCAGCCGGGGGACGATCTCGGCCGCGGCGCTTGCCGCCAAGCTGGGCGACTCGGTTCAAGGCGTCGCGCTGAGTTCGTCGGTGACCAACAGCAACAAGGTAGGCGAGGGGCTGTCGCGCTTCGATTTCAAGACGATCAGGATACCGCTCTTGTTCATTCATCATCGCGACGATGCTTGTTCCATCAGCCCGTATCACAACGTCGAGCGAATCTCGAATAAGGAGTCGCTGATCAGCGTCAGCGGAGGCGATCCGCCGCAATCGGGGCCGTGCGAGCCCATGAGCCCTCATGGTTACTTCGGGCGCGACGCGCCGGTCGTCAAGGCGCTGAAGAACTGGATGCTCGGCCGGGAATTTGCCCGCGACATCAGCTAAAGCGCCTCTTCGAACACTGATCGAAAGCCACTCGTGAGCCAGCTCATCGAAGTCAAGGTCCCCGACATCGGCGACTTCAAGGACGTGCCGGTCATCGAAGTTCTGGTGAAGCCCGGCGACACGGTCGCGGCCGAGGATTCGCTGGTGACGCTCG
>VBDA01000468.1 GCA_005883655.1 Betaproteobacteria bacterium
TCGGCACTCAGGACATCGTTTTCGGAGAGATCGACCGGTGAGTGTCATCGATTCCAGGGTCATCAACATTGACGAATTGAAGCTCGAGCATTTCTCGAAGGGCGACAAGTTCCAATGCGATGCCGTGCGCATCGGCCCGCTTCTCGGCGCGAAGGACCTCGGCTATTCATACGACGTCGTTCCGCCAGGCAAGCGCTCTTGCCCTTTCCACAGCCATCGCGGCGAAGAGGAGATGTTCTTCATCGTAAAGGGCACCGGAACGCTCCGCTACGGCGAGGAGACACGAAAGATCCGGGCCGGCGACGTGATCTGCTGCCCGATCGGCGGCCCGGAAACGGCACATCAGATCGTCAACGACTCCGACGCCGAGCTCGCCTACCTTTCGGTCAGCACCATGATGCCTGCGGAAGTCTGCGAATACCCGGATTCGAAAAAGGTCGGCGCTTTCGGAGGCGGCCTGCGGCACATGACCCGCACCGATCATCACGTGGACTACTGGACCGACGAGGTATGAACCAGCCCTTGCTCGATTTCGTCGCAGCGTGTGCCGCGCACTCCGCACCGGCTCGCTCGTCAACCGATTGATCATGCTGAGCTCAGACGCCCTCAAACGCATCGATCGCGAGATCGCGAAGTATCCGCCGGAGCATCGCCAGTCGGCGGTCATTGCGGCGCTCGCCATCGCGCAGGACGAGCACGCATGGCTGTCCACCGAGACGATGGATTTCGTCGCTCACTACCTCGGCATGCCGCCGATCGCAGTCTACGAAGTGGCGACTTTCTACGAAATGTTCGACACCGAGCCGACAGGAAAATACAAACTCACGATCTGCACCAATCTTCCCTGCGCGCTCTCGAGCGCAGCCCAGGCGGCCGCACATCTCAAGCAGAAGCTTGGCATCGACTTCGGCGAAACGACCGCCGACGGCTTGTTCACGCTCAAGGAAGGCGAGTGCTTCGGAGCCTGCGGCGACGCGCCGGTAGTGCTGGTGAACAACAAGCGCATGTGCAGCTGGATGAAGCCCGAGCAACTCGACGGCTTGATCGCTGAGCTTTCCGCCGAGGCGAAGCGGTGAATGCGCCGTCCGAATTTCTGGATTATGGGCCAGACGCGCTGATCCTCGCCGGCCTCAATGGCCGCAACTGGGGGCTTGGCGACTACATCGCACGCGGCGGCTACGAGGCACTGAAAAAGATCCTCGCCGAAAAAGTCGCGCCCGCGAACGTAATCGCGGAAGTCAAAAAATCCGGGTTGCGCGGACGTGGCGGCGCAGGCTTCCCGACCGGCCTCAAGTGGAGCTTCATGCCGCAGCAATACAGCGGCGACAAGTACCTGGTGTGCAACTCCGACGAAGGCGAGCCCGGAACCTTCAAGGATCGCGACATCCTGCGTTACAACCCGCATATCCTGATCGAGGGCATGGCCATCGCTGCTTATGCGATGGGCTGCAAGCGTGGCTACAACTACGTCCATGGCGAAATCTGGGACACGTACGAGCGCTGCGAAGAAGCGCTCGAGGAGGCCTACCAGGCGGGATTGCTCGGCGACAATATTCTCGGCAGCGGATTCAGCTTCCATTTGTACAACTGTCACGGCTATGGCGCCTACATTTGCGGCGAGGAGACGGCGCTGCTGGAATCGCTCGAAGGTAAGAAGGGCATGCCGCGCTTCAAGCCGCCTTTCCCGGCGAGCGTCGGCATGTACGGGAAGCCAACCACGATCAACAACACCGAGACCTTCGCTGCAGTCCCGTGGATCATTCGCAAAGGAGGAGAGGCGTTTCTGAATCTGGGCCGTCCCAACAATGGCGGCACCAAGATCTTTTCGGTCACCGGCGACGTCGAGCGGCCGGGCAACTTCGAGGTCAAGCTCGGTCTTCCGTTCGCGTCGCTCCTCGACATGGCGGGCGGCATGCGTGGTGGACACAAGCTCAAGGCGTGCATTCCCGGCGGCTCATCAATGCCGGTGCTACCCGCCGACATCATGATGGCGACCGATATGGATTACGACTCGATCGCCAAAGCCGGGTCGATGCTCGGATCGGGGGCGGTGATCATCATGGACGAGACGCGCTGCATGGTGCGCTCGCTCTTGCGGCTGTCGTATTTTTATTTCGAGGAGTCCTGCGGCCAGTGCACGCCATGCCGCGAGGGAACCGGATGGCTGTGGCGCGTAGTCAACCGCATCGAGCACGGGCAAGGCAGGAACGAAGACCTCGACTTGCTGATCTCCGTGTCCGACAACATCGCCGGCCGCACCATATGCGCGCTGGGAGACGCCGCCGCGCTGCCGGTCAAGAGCTTCATCAAGCATTTTCGCGACGAGTTCCAGTACCACATCGATCACAAGCAGTGTCTGGTCCCGGCCTATGTCTGAGACCAAAATGTTGAATCTGGAAGTCGACGGCAAGCCGGTCGCGGTGGCCAACGGCAGCACGGTGATGGACGCCGCGCACAAGCTCGACATCTACGTGCCGCATTTCTGCTGGCACAAGAAGCTGACCATTGCCGCCAATTGCCGGATGTGCCTGGTGCAGGTCGAGAAAGCACCCAAGCCCTTGCCCGCCTGCGCCACCCCCGCGACAGAGGGCATGAAAGTCTGGACCCATTCCGACCCGGCGGTGATCGCGCAAAAAGGAGTGATGGAGTTCCTGCTCATCAATCATCCTCTGGACTGCCCGATTTGCGACCAGGGCGGCGAATGCCAGCTGCAGGATCTCGCCGTCGGCTACGGCGCGTCGAGCTCGCGCTACACCGAGGCGAAGCGGGTGGTGTTCAACAAGAACCTGGGTCCGTTGATCGCCACCGACATGACCCGCTGCATCCACTGCACGCGCTGTGTGCGCTTCGGTCAGGAAATCGCGGGCGTCATGGAGCTCGGTCTCGCTCACCGCGGCGAGCACGTCGAGATCCTGACCTTCGTCGGCAAC
>VBDA01000469.1 GCA_005883655.1 Betaproteobacteria bacterium
GGAGAATCGCGCCGCCCCCACAACGAACAGGAAGGCATGCTGAATAACCCGGCATGGAGCGCGTTCTACCTCTGGAAGGACGGCGCTGTCGTGGCCGATCATGCAGCGCGTTGCCCCGGGACCATGAAAGCGCTTGCCGAGGCCCCGCTCACGCACGTGCAGGGCCGCTCGCCGGCAGTCCTGTTTTCGCTGCTTCGTCCGGGCACCCATATTCCGCCGCACAACGGCTTCGTCAATACGCGCCTGATCTGTCACCTGCCGCTGATCGTTCCAGGATCGTGCAGCTTGCGCGTGGGCAACGACACGCGGGACTTGGTCGAAGGCAAGGCATGGCTGTTCGACGACACCATGGAGCACGAGGCGTGGAATGACAGCGACCAAACGCGCGTCATCCTCCTGTTCGAAATCTGGCGCCCGGAACTAACCGCTGAGGAGCGCCGGCTGGTGAGCGCGATGTTCGAGGCCATCGACGACCACAGCGGCGAGAAAGCCGCGTGGGGAATTTAGAGTAACGGGGCTCCTCGGAACGAGGTGCCCCCTTTTCACGGGCCGGCTTACCGGCCTTGTTCGCTGTTACTAACCAGGTTTGCGCGCTTGGTTCTTGACGGCCTCGAGTTCGGCAACGCTGTTTGTCGCCCAGCGCTTGTACAAGCCATCGAACCAGAAAGCGTTCGAAACGTTGGTCGCCCGGGTGATGCGCATCATGTCCTGAGCCGTGCCATGATCGACGATGACTGCCAGCAGGGTTCCGCTTACCGCGTCGCGCGCCTCCAGGACAAGCGTCGCCTCACCCGCGTCTCTGGCAAACGATCTCGTCACTCCGGGAGGAAACACATCCGGCGCGTTGACATAAAGCTCGGTGACGCGCGGCGATAGCCGCAGCACGCCCGGGCCCGGCGCAGTTGCGATTTCGTAGCCCCGCGCCTTGAACGCGTCGGCGACGATGTCGCGCGCATTGGATGTCGTCTCGTCGGCGATGCGCCGGGCATCCTCGGGTCGAATCCGGGCGACGTAGCGTGGATCGTTCACGCTTCCGTACCACTCCTTGCTGAACTCGACCTTAACCGGGTCGATCATGACCTTGCGATACTCCGCCAGATTCGTATCGGGACGCACATAAACCTTATCCAGATTCCGGGATTTCACTGGGACTAGACCATCATGCATCACCGGGGCGGTGGGACCCGCCGCCCCAACAGCCGTACCTGCGAGTGATACAATCGAAAATACCAAAAGCGCCTGTAGCTTCATGCCTGCCTCCATGGCGTTAATGCAATACCTCCAAATGAATCCTACGTTTTACGTAAGACCGCGGTCAGGGGAAGACCGTTCCGCTGGGAGGTCGCTGGGAACCTTTGCCAGCGCTTGCAACCGGTGATGCCCCTGTCGCGCCCCTAGGCCTCGAGCCAACCTCGGCTTCACGGGATCGAACGACGCGATGCCCCATCCCGACCCAAGGCTACATGAAATCAATGCCCTCGAGGCGGAAGCCCTACGCGCCGCACGTTCGGGGCGGGACGAAGAGGCTAACAGGCTTTGGGGCCGAATCCTTCAAATTGATTCAAAGCATGCGCGAACCCTGAACGCGCTTGGACAGCGCGCGTTTGCCCAGGGAGACATGCAGTCCGCCCGCGCGGCATTCCAGCGCCTGGTCGACGCCGATGGTTGCGACCCGCAACAATGGATCAGTCTTGCCCTTATCTGTCAGAATCTGCGCGACGAGCCCGGGGAGGAAAACGCGATTCAACGCGCGTTGGCGGTCAACCCGACAGATCTGCCGGCCCTGCTCCTGCGCGGCAAACTGCTCGAGCGCCAGGGGAAGACTCACCAGGCGGCTCGTGCGTACGGCGCGGCGGCATCGGTCTCTCCGCCGCTCGAGCGGCTCCATCCGGACTTAAGACCCGCGGTCTCGCACGCAATGGCGTACCGAGAGAAATACGACCGGGATTGCGCGAGCTTCCTCGATCAGCATCTCGATCCCTTTTACAGGACATTCACGAACGAACCCCTGGGCAGGTTTCGTGATTCGCTCGATATCATGGTTGGGAGAAAGAAAAGGTACGATTCACGCTCGGAGATTTATCATTTTCCTCGCCTCGCACCGATCGAGTTCTTCGACCGCGCCGATTTTCCCTGGCTTGATCCGATCGAGCAGGCGACGGACCAAATCCGCGACGAATTTATCGGAGTCCTCAACGCGGAGGAGGGATTCACGCCCTATATCTCGTATCCGCAGGACGTGCCGCACAACCAGTTCGCGGAGCTGAATAATTCGCCGCGCTGGAGCGCGTTCCATCTCTACAAGATGGGCGAGCGGATCGAGGATAATGCCGCCAAGTGTCCGAAGACCATGGCTGCCCTGGAAGGGGCGCCGAAGCCGGATCAACCCGGACGCACGCCTGCCGCGATGTTTTCGCTGCTCAAGCCGAAAACCCGCATTCCGCCGCACAACGGCGTGACCAACACCCGCCTGGTCACGCATCTCGCGCTGATCATCCCGGAGGCTTGTCGATTCCGCGTCGGCAACGATATCCGGCAATGGGTTCCGGGCAAGGCGTGGGTGTTCGACGATACCATCGAGCACGAGGCCTGGAACGACAGCGACAAGCTCCGCGTCGTGCTGATCTTCGACATCTGGCATCCGCATCTCACGCAACCCGAGCGGACGATGATCACCGCGATGACCGCCGGCTTGAACGCCTTCATGGGTTCCTCAGCCGGCTTCGAGCTCTAGCGGCCGTCGCGCAGCTGACGGCTCCGCTAGCTGCGAACGTCGAAGTGCCGTGCCAGTTCTTCGTTGACCCGACCGATTACGCCTGCCCAATCACGGTTCGCGGATTGCCGAAACAGACGCGCTGTCGGATACCAAACGCTGTCCTCGCGATCGAGCATCCAACGCCAGTCGATAGGGATGAACGGCAGCAGTATCCACACTGGCTTGCCCATCGCGCCCGCCAAGTGGGCAACGCCGGTGTCCACGCTCACTACGATATCCATTAGGTCAAGCAGGGCTGCCGTGTCGGCAAAGTCTTTCAACTCACCGCCGACGAAGCGAACATCTGGCCGCGATGCCAATAGACCGATTTCGGACTCACCGACCTCCTTCTGCAGACATACCCATTCGGCCCAGTCAGCCACCAATGGCAGCATCTCGGCCAGCGCCATGCTGCGCTTGTCGTTCTTGAGCAACATGCTTCCGGACCACACCAAGCCGACGCGCGGCTTACGCTTGTTGCCCAGTTTCTCCCGCCAGGCCGCGACACGCGCGGGATCGCTGCGGACATAGGGAATATCGGCAGGAATGCTGGCGAGGTCAGTCTTGAACGCCAGCGGCATAGTCATCAGCGGGCAGTGGTAATCGAATGCCGGCAATGGGGCTCCCCGCGGCACCGCCTGCGCAACGCCGTCCAAATCCGCGAGCAGCGTCAGCAGCGACGGTTGCACTTCCAGTACTACGTTGGCACCCAGTGCGGCGACCTCTTTGGCGTAGCGACAGAAATGGAGCGTATCGCCCACGCCAAGCTCGCTGTGCAGCAATATTGTGCGACCTTTCAGCGTCTGTGCGCCCAACCATAATGGTTGCTCGAATTCCCGAAGCCCGTTATCGTTCTGTGCCAATTTCCAGCGCCATTCGTATTCCTGCCAGCCAAGCGCAAAGTCACCTAACAGCAGTCGGCAGTCCGCCAGGTTCCAGTGCGCGGACGAGTGATCGGGCGCGAGCGCAATGGCGCGCTCGTAGCTGTCGACCGCCTCTTTGATCCGGCACAGGTCACGAAGCGCGTTGCCGCGGTTGTAAAAGGCTTCCGCGTAACTGGGCCTAAGCGCAAGGGCGCGCTCGCAGCTTTCGAGCGCCTCCTCGGGACGATCGAGCTCAGCGAGCGCAATGCCGCGATTATTGTAGGCTTCGGCGTAATCGGGCCTGAGCGCAATAGCGCCGTCGTAGCTCTCGAGCGCCTGTGCGGAACGGTCGAGCTCACGCAGCGCGACGCCGCGATTGTTGTAGGCTCTCGCATAATCGGGCTTGTGCGCGATGGCGCCCTCATAGCTCGCCAGCGCTTCGACATAGCGCTGCAGGCGGCTGAGCGCTATGCCTCGATTGTTATAGGCCTCGGCGTAATCGGGCTTGAGTGCAATAGCGCGGTCGTAGCTCTCCACCGCTTCTGAGTGACGGTCGAGCTCAGCCAGCGCGACGCCGCGATTGAAATAGGCGTCGGCGTAATCGGGTCTGAGCGCGATCGCCCGCTCATAACTTTCCAGCGCTTCCGCGGCGCGGCCGATCGCTCCCAGCGCAACGCCGCGATTGTAGTGGGCGTCGGCCATGCCGGGATTGACCGCGATCGCTTTCGACAATAACTCAACTGCCTCCTGCGGTCTTCCCGTCTGTTCCGCAATGATTCCCGCCACGTAGAGCGCATCGACATAGTCGGGCTTCGCATCCAGTGCCAATCGGCACAGCCGCTCG
>VBDA01000470.1 GCA_005883655.1 Betaproteobacteria bacterium
ATCTCGAAAAAACAACGGCGAGCCGAAGCTCGCCGTCGAGGATGCCGCAAATCGCGGCCAGGTTGGTCATAACTTGTACTGCAAGCTTATGAACAGTTTCCGCCCGAGGGCGTCGTACACCTGAGGATAGGTGTTGCCGTTGCCGAACGCCGGGCCCGCGATGCTCGACGAGATGATCGGCGGATCCTTGTCGAACACGTTGTTGACTCCACCCCAGATCGTGAGCTGCTTGGTGGCGTTCCACGACGCGGCGAGATCAATGTACTCCCTTGCCGCCAACTCTCCGTTTACCGCATCGAAGGCGCCGTTGAGGAGCGGATTGCCGCTGCTCTGGTCGATCTTCACCGAATCAAAGTGGCGCCAGGTC
>VBDA01000471.1 GCA_005883655.1 Betaproteobacteria bacterium
GTCATCGCCAATCCGGCATCGTTCGGACTGACCAACGTCACAACGCCGGCGTGCACCACGGCGAGCGCGCTCAACTGCACAGCGGCAACGCTGGTCGCGCCCAACGCGGGGCAGACGTTTGCCTTCGCTGACGGAGTGCACCCGACGCCGGCAGGTCATCAGGTCATTGCCGACTACGCGGCTGCGATCATCGAAGCGCCGCAAAAAATCGGTCTGCTCGGCGAAGCGCCGCTGCAGGTCGAGCAAGCCAACTTCCGCGCCATCGACGATCGCATGTGGTCGGGACTCAACACGCCCCGTCCACAGAACAAGTTCGACGCCTACGCGGTGTACGACTACGGGAACTACGACCATAGCGGCGACACGGGTGGCAGCGACAATCAGCTGAACAGCGTTGTCGTCGGCGTGGATATGAAGATTTCCGACCAGATGCTCGCGGGAATCGCGTTGGGATATACCGAGGACAAGGGATCGTTCGGCAACGGTGGCGGTGGCTTCAAGCTCAACGAGGCGTCGATGACCGCCTACGTCGGCTATGGTTCCGGGCCGTGGTACGTCGGCGCAAGCCTCGGTGGCGGCGACCTGGATTTCCGCAATATTCGACGCAGCTTCGCGCTCGGCGGAGGCAATCGCACCGAAAGTGGCGATACGCGCGGGACACACCTGATGGGGCGCGTCTTTGGTGGCTACTGGTTCAACGCTTCCGCAGCGTGGATCCATGGCCCCTTCGCCCGCTTGACCTATCAGCAAGCCAAGGTCGACGCATGGTCCGAGGCGGGAACCAGCAGCTCCGCGATGACATTCGGTAAGCAGAAGCGCGACGCGCTCACGTCGAGTCTGGGCTGGCAGGTGAGCGGCAGCATCGGCTCGCTGCGGCCGTTTGGGCGCGTCACCTGGGAGAAGGATTACGACAACGACGACCGGAGCGTGCGCGCCGGACTGGTCTCGATGCCAGGGACATTCTCGATACCCGTATTCAAGGCTGACGACAATTATTTTCTGTTCAACGTCGGCGCGAGCGCCGATCTGGGCAGCAAGCTTGTTGGATTCGTCAGTGTCGGCGCGACCGCCAGCAAGGATGATGGCAACTACCAAGCGGTCACCGTAGGCATCCGCATGCCGCTGTAGGGCCGCTTCCGAAGAGGAATCCGCGCCCGATTCCTGCGCGCTTTTCGTGACCTGCAAGCTTCTCGGACCGCCGGCTCTCGCTGGTTCGCGGTCGCTTGCGCGGCTCCAGACTTCTCTTCGGCCCGCTGCGACAGCGATCAGGCCTGCCGAGCTCGTGGCTTTCGCGGAGCGCGTGCAAATGCCAGGTCATAGAGCGGCCGTGGTAGCGCTCGCAACAACGGGCCCGCCAACGCCATTTGCCACGGAAATACGTAGAACCGGCGCCCGCGAGTGATCGCACGCACCATCAGCCGTGCCGCCTCGTCAGCCGACAGCCGAAACGGCATCGGATAAGGATTGTTTTCGGTCATCGGCGTAGCAATGTATCCGGGGCAAAGCGTGATCACTTCGACGCCGGAACGCGCAAGCTCGACGCGCAGGCTTTCCAAATAGCTGATCGCCGCGGCCTTGGAGGCGGAGTAAGCGCCTGAGCCTGGCAGGCCACGAAAGCCAGCGATGCTGGCGACCCCGACTAGCTTGCCGCACTTCTTGGCAACGAACGCGGGCAAAAACGGCTGAAACGTATGCACCATGCCCAGCACATTGGTGTCGAGCACGGTGCGAAACACGTCGTTGTCGCCTTCGTGGGCAGTCGAGGTGCCGATGGACACTCCGGCGTTGGCCACGACGACGTCCGGCGTCCCGGAGCTCGCCATAAAATCGTGAGCAGCGGCGCGAAGCGAGGAAGCATCGCGCACGTCGCCAGGGTAGACGAAGCAGGTTGCCGGCGCCAACGTTCCGGCCAGTTGCTGCAGCGAGTCGGCACGCCGGGCATAGAGCCCGAGCACTGCGCCTTCCGCGGCGTAGCGGCGCGCCAGCGCAGAGCCCAGACCGGAGGAAGCGCCGGTCAGGAAGACTTTCACCGGCGATTGTGTTGGTGGGCTACGAGCGTGGTGCGCGGGAATAGGTCAGCTTCGCGCGCGTTCTGCGCGCGCTTTCGCGACCAAGGCATCGAGTGCAGCCGGTACGGCGCCATGTCCGCCGATGCGATCGGAAGAGGTCAGGAATTTGCCATCGACGACCATCGTCGGCACGGCCTGAATGTTGTACTCCTGGGCAAGCACCAACGCGCGCTTGAGCTTGCTGTCAACGCCAAAGGAACTGTAAATCTCGGCTGCCTTGGCGCGATCGACGCCTTTGCTCGTTACCCAGTCGAGAAACGCCTTGTCCTGGTACAGCGGGAGGTTGGCAACGTGGATCGCCTTGAACACTTCCGGCGACAGGCGCAGGTCCTCTCCCATCGCGTCGAGCGTGTAATAGACCTTGGCCAGCGGCTTCCACCGGTCCTGGAACATCACCGGCACGCGCACGAACTGGACATCGGCAGGCGCCGTCTTGGCCCAGCTCTGCAAATAGGGCTCGAGGTCGTTGCAGTGCGGACACCCGTAGGAAAAGAATTCGATGACCTCGATCTTCTTTCCTTTTTCCGCCGGCTGGACGCTCTTGAGCCGCGTGTACTGCTTGCCTTCGACCAAGTCGGCCGAGTTGGCGCTGGAGAACGCCAGCAACGCGAGCGTGCCGACAACAAGCATGGCAAATCTTTTCATTGCTACTCCTGCAAAGGGGTCGATACTTAACGCCTCTTGGGCCATGGCCGCCGACCGGAGTTCCCGCTGGAGCCAGAACTCGAGCCCTTGGTGCGCTAGGGATTCTTGATCACCGCAACGTCGAACCCGCTCTTGCCGAGATCGGCTTTGATGCGATTGACCTCGTCGGTATTGTCGTAGGGGCCGAGACGGACTCGGTAGCGCACCGACTTATCGGGAAGCGCGGCCATTTGCACCGACGCTTCCCAGCCGGAGAGCGCGAGCCGCGCCTTGAGGTTTTCTGCGTCGGATTCGCTGGTGAAGGCCCCTGCCTGGAGCC
>VBDA01000472.1:0-2814 GCA_005883655.1 Betaproteobacteria bacterium
GAGCTCATCGTCATACCAGCCACGGCCGACCCAGTCGGGTCCGCCCTCAGCTGAATCGCGCGAGAGCAGCCAATCACCGTACGTCAATGCATACGCCTTGTCGCCCTCAACGTGAACACAGGAACTCGTCATCGTGTGCATGTGATTGGTCAGCGTTTCGTGGAAATCCTTGAATGCAAACTTGAGTGCAGCGAGAGACTTCCATACGGCCCCCGCAGGCCCGAAATCAGCATGTACATCCGCGGTAAAAATTTCGTCCAACAAGTCCCAGGCATGGCTATCAAGCGCAACACCGTAGAGATTGATGACGTCGATAATTTCTGATCTAGCTTGATGCTCGCTCATTTTTTGCACCCCGGTTATTGCTTCATGTATTCGATTACCTCCAGCACATTGCCAAACGGATCCTTGAAGGTCAGGATCTTGAATTTTCCACCGGTGGGAGCGATGACCACCTGCGGTTCGCACAGGAAAACAATGTCGCCACGCATTTTCAGTTTTTCGTAGATTGCATCGGTGCTGTCGACATCAAAGGCCATGCGGTTGATGCCTGCATGGTTCAATGGCGCGGTAGGACCTGCAGCAACAACAGTCTTCGGAGAAACGAACTCGATCAGATCGATGACGGTAGCGTTTTCGTTATTCTTGCCGACCAGGTGGTTGGCGTGAATTTCGATCTCCTGACCAGGGAAACCGAGCACTGCACCTGGCGCTTTCTCGTTTCTCAGTGCGCCTATCGATTTAAGTTCCAGAACCCCACAATAGAACTGAAGTGCTGCCTCGATGTCGGCAACGGTGATGCATACATGGAACAAGCGGTTGATCATGTTTTTCCTTAAATGCTGGCTTCAAGACAGTCCAAAAACAATTGACTGAATCGTGCTGCACGTAATGTATGCAGCTCTTCACGGCATGGGAAATGACAAATCCTGCTGCGCCATAGCCGAGTAATTGATTGGTTGGCGGTCCGTCGTGATGGTTCGCATCGCCGCCGGCTCGTCCGGCGCCAATGAAGCCGTCGACGGCGGCGCCGTGGCGCTGCACGCCCGAGCTAGCCTCGGCGGTCTTCGAGTGCCTGCAGCTCGCGTCGCCAGGCGCGTTGGGGCTCCCACCCCAACAATCACCCTCAACAAGCAGATGGCCCATTGCGGCGCCATTAGTGCTTCACCTCGGCATCGGCTTGATCACAGGCCAGTGGGCTTACCGTCGAAGCCTGCCACCTTTCTCAGAACCGGATCGGTACCCTTTCCGCGATGTGATACCGACGCATCGGGATGGTCATCGAACCAGCCCGATGCAGGGTATCGATACATCCAGTCGACCATGAGTTGTCTTTTAGCAATCAACCAAACCCCATCGCGACGCTCAAAGCGATCGAAGTATCGTGCCCACAGCTTGACGTATTCGCCCTTCCAGTGATGAAGCTCTGAACCTTGGTGGTCCGCCTGAAGGTAAGTTTCCACATAGGCGATATCCGGCCCATCAAACTCGATCAGGCTATTTCCGAGAAAGTGCATGGTGCGCACAAAGCGCGGCATTTCGTCGGCCAGGAATTTAACGAAGCCATCCAATGAGCCCTTGTGAAGGCTTTCCGGAAATTGGATGTACGCATCCATGTGAAAGGCCCCGCGTACCAATGACATGTCAACACGATCAAGGCCCCGGCAATATCGCAGCAGAACATCATGGATTTCCGCACGAGCCTTCAATTCTTCGAGAGTCATAGCAATTTCCTGTTTGGATAAGATTAAAATTTGCAGTTTCGACTCACGGGATCTGCTTCAAACCAGCCCGCGAGGCCCGTCGAATAGATATTCGGCTTGTAGAGGTTGCTGCGGCCAGATTGCCCGTGCCGCACCAAACAGGTCTTACGAGCGCTGCGCCGGAACAATCGGCAGTTGGATAAAACCCGGACGATCCGGCCCGGTGTAGATCGTGTTCCGCGCGCCGTCGTGGTAGGCCGAGTCATAGCCGTGCCGGGGGCCGTGATCGACCCCGTCGAACGGCTGAATGTCAACGCGTATCCGGTATCCCTTCCGGATCAAAGCCATGTTGGGAATGATCTCGATTTCAACCGGCACCACTTCGTTACCTTTAAGTGGTGCGTAGTCGGCTTTGCGGTGCGTGTGCTTGACCGTGTAGTTGCTCGAGCGCGACACATCAATTTTGCGGTGTGACACTTTCAACCAGCCCTTCGCGAGTGGGTAATTGGGGACGTTCATCCCCATCGTGATCGGGCCGGCGTAGTCGACCCCCCGGCCCTGCTCATCCAGAATCCGCAGGCTGACGTAAATATCCATGTCTTCGCAGGTAGAGGACACCCACAGTTTGGCCTTGCCGTAACCTGCGAACACCATGTCTTCTTTCACGGGCTCGCTGATGAAAGAGATACCCGTCTTCCAGATTTCTAGCACTGCGGGTGGTTTGACTGGAAGAAAGCATGGGGGAATACCCGTGCGCAATTCCAATGGAATCTCGGCGGAATAGTCCACCTGGCGTTCAGCGATCGGTGGCGTCGCCGACAGGCGCAGGAAGTCATTGCGGTACTCGTCGCCTTTCCAGTCTGATGGCGTTGCATCAAAGAACCATCGGGGGTAGGTCGTCCTCGCGATCGGCCACTCATTTTCTTCCTGAAGGTAGGAAGCACCATTGCCGCTGCGGATCTCCAAGCGCACGGGCGGCGTGTCCATGATGCCGTTGTCGACACCCTTCAACCAATGGTCGAAAAACGCCCGATGATCGACGATGGCCGCCCGCGAATAGGGTTTGGTAAACCAGTCTTCCCAGAAATCCAGCTTCTTGGCGGCCGTATTC
>VBDA01000472.1:2868-4352 GCA_005883655.1 Betaproteobacteria bacterium
GCCCAGAGCGGCACCTTCACCTTGCTCATTTCCGGGCTCATCAAGATCGTGGATCGGGGTCCGAAAGCCGCTGTGGTATCGGAGTCCCTGAAGGAAGCCTTTTTCAGCATCCCGATGAAGTCCACGGCATTGGGTTCGCCGCATACAGCGGCAAGAACCCCGGCCCTGTACCAGTGGACGAAGAATTCTTCGTTCAGAATGCCGCCGGTGTACGCCACCTCGTCGTACAAATCGACATCGGTGCCAATGGCAATCATCGCCTTGAGATGCACGGGCTCGAGGCTGGCCGCCGCGTGCTGGCTCATGGCGTAGTACGACATGCCCCACAGCCCCACATTGCCGTTGGACCATGGCTGCTCGCCCGCCCAATCGATCGCATCGCGGAAGGCCTCAGCCGTCTCGATGCCAAAGGGCGCAAGTGTTCCGGGATTTTTGCCCGAGCCGGGGCCATCCACGCGCATCACCACATAGTCGTGCGGCACCCAATCGACCGTGTTGGCGGTCTCGTGGTTCTCAAACACTTGCCCTTCGGAGTTGCCATGGAAATAGCGCTCCTCCATCTCTTCATGGGCGTCGAAGTCAGCCTCGTCGGCAATGGAGTGGTGGTAGAACGCCCGGCCATAAGGGCCGCAATTCATGATGACCGGGAACTTGCCTTCCTTTGCGGGACGGAACACATCCGCGTACACATACAGGCCGTTCTGCAGTGGTACCTTGACGTCATTGAAACGCAGGATACCGAGGATGTTGCGGCGGACTTCATTGCGCGCAGTCGCCGCCTTGCACAGCTCGCGCGGCGTGCGATCGGTGAAAACGCCAGCAGCACTGAGTTCCTCCAGCAGCGATGCGATCAAGGGGTCTTGCTCAAACTCGAGAACGGGGTCGCGGGCAAGGCCCGCAAAGGAGATGTCGTGCCGGAAGTTGATGCGACGTTGGCCGATGATGTCGTGCAGCGTCGGGTCGATTGAAACGCCACCGTCCAGGCTGCCGTCACGATCGAGCGAGCACAAGAACCGCGCGATGTTGGTCAGGCCCGGATCGAGCAGTTTGCTGATGTTGCCGTCCACACGGCTGACGATCTCCGCCAGGTTGATGCGGGGCGCGCCAATTGCGGAGCCGATCGAAGTGTTTCCGACTAGAAACGCGACCCGTTCGCCTCGGCGATACTGGAACTCACCCTTCTCGTTCGTCAGCCCGCTGACGGTTGGAGTCTGATACTTGAGGCCGGCAATCGGCCCGGCAAAAATGCCTGTTTGAAGCATGCTTTCTTTTCAGTTCTCTGATTGCCTAGATAGGCAGCTGAAGATACGAGGCATACCGTCCACCGGTATGGATCACGTGCTGCCCATCATTGACACCGGTGTATTCGCGCATTCCGGGCATCATCGTTCCGACCAGGTTTCGGGAACTGACAATGAAGCGGAGCTGCTCGCCCGGGTGGAAGGCCACGCCAATCGGCAGCAAATCGATTTCGATGTCAACGA
>VBDA01000473.1 GCA_005883655.1 Betaproteobacteria bacterium
CAGGTCGGTGAGCGCCGGTGAGCTGCCCTTGTACGGAACGTGCGTCATGTCGACGCCGGCCATGGTCTTGAACAACTCGCCGGAAAGATGGATCGAGGTCCCGCTTCCCGACGATGCGAAGTTGAGCTGGCCGGGCTTGTCCTTGGCAAGCTTGATCAGATCGGAGACCGAATTAACCGGCAGCGCCGGATTGACGACCAGGACATTAGGCACGCCGGCAACCAGCACCACCGGCGCGAAATCCTTGACGTGGTCGTACGGCATTTTCGAATACAGGCTCGGATTGATGGCATGCGTGCCCACCGTGCCCATCAGCAGCGTGTAGCCATCGGGTGCGCTCTTGGCGACCAAGTCGGAGCCGATGTTGCCGGCGGCTCCGGGCCGGTTGTCGACGACCACCGCTTGCCCGAGCACCTCGGTCAGCTTCTGCGCCACTTCGCGCGCGAGAATGTCGGTCGTGCCCCCGGCGGGGAACGGCACCACCAGCCGGATCGGCCGAGTGGGATAGCCCTGCGCGGATGCGACCGTAGCGATACAGGCGAACAGGGCGCCGAGCGCCCAGCGATGCATGCCGCGCATGATTTTCTTCTCCATCAGTGTTTCGCTTGGGCGGTTAATCCACCTTGGCGCCGGATTGCTTCACGATCTTTGCGTACTTGCTGATTTCGCTTCTGATCAACGCCGCGAACTGCTCGGGCGAGTCGGGCGCGGGCTCGGCGCCTTGCTGCGCGAAGAACGCCTTCATCTCCGGCGAATTGAGAATTCTCGTTACTTCGGCGTTCCACTTGGCGACGATTTCCTTCGGTGTGCCGGCCGGCGCCATGAAGCCCCACCAGGTATAAATGTCGAATCCCGGCAAGCCGGTTTCGGACAGCGTGGGTAACTCCGGCATCAGCGATGAGCGCTTCGCCGTCGTCACCGCCAGCGCCTTCAGCTTGCCGGCCTTGAGCTGCGCGGCGGAATTGGCGAGGTTGTCGAACATCAGCTGAGTGTCGCCGGCCAGGAGCGCCTGCAGCGCAGGCGCTCCTCCCTTGTACGGAATGTGAACCATGTCGACGCCGGCCTCGGTCTTGAACAGCTCGCCGGCGAGATGGCCCGCGCTGCCATTGCTGCCCGAGCCGAACGAAAGCTTGCCCGGATTGGCGCGAGCATAGGCGAGCAGCTCCGGCACGGAATTGACCGGATACGAAGCATTGAGCACCAGCACGTTCGGCGTCACCGCAACCAGCGTGATCGGCGCGAAGTCCTTTATCGGGTCGTAGGGCATCTTGGCGTACAGGCTTACGTTGACGGCGTGCGTCGACAGCGCGCCCTCGAGTATGGTGTAACCGTCCGGCGCGCTTTTGGCGACGAGATCGGCGCCGATGTTGCCGCCCGCGCCCGGCCGATTGTCGATGACCACCGGTTGTCCCCATGCCTCGGTCAACTTTTGTCCGATCGCGCGGGCCACCACGTCGAGCGAACCGCCGGCGGGGAAGGGGACAACCAGGCGGATGGGTCTTGTCGGGTATGCCTGCGCGTTTGCGACGGCAGCACTCACCGTTGCGACAGCGACCAGCACGGCAGGCAAGAGCCTGGCGAGGAAAATGGCAAAAGACACGTAAGCTCTTCGCGTATTCGGAGGCTGATTCTAGCAGCAAGCCCAGACCCGGATTTGCAGTGCTGCTCCCAGCGGCGCATAATTATCTGTTGCCTTTTTCGCGATTGTCTCCCGCCGTCCCGCATGAACAAAGCCGTTATCGGCGTTGCTGCAATTCTCGTTGTTGTCGCAGGCGCCGTCGGCTTCTGGTTAGGCCATCAGGGCGACGCGTCCAAATCGTCAGCCGCTCCTGCCGCATCGGTGGCAGCCGCTGCGCCCGCGGTCGCGGTCGAAGCCGTCCAGGTGAACAGACTCGCGATGCCGCAAGGCATCACCGCGGTCGGCAGCCTGCGCTCGGATGAATCGATAACGCTGCGACCCGAAGTCGCGGGACGCATCAGTGCAATCCAGTTTCGCGAAGGCGAGCGGGTGGCCAAGGGCGCACCGCTGGTGAAGCTCGATCCGTCAGTGACGCGAGCCGAGCTGCAGCAAGCGCAAGCCAATATGACCTTGGCGAAGGCGAAGTACGATCGCGCCATCGACCTGCAAGGCAAGGGGTTCATTTCGGGCCAAGCCAAGGACGAAGCCGAAAATAATCTCAAGGTGGCAGAAGCGTCACTCGCTCTCGCCCAGGCAAAGCTTGCCAAGCTGTCGATCGAGGCGCCGTTCTCCGGAATCATCGGCTTGCGCTCGGTCAGCGTCGGCGATTACGTGAAGGAAGGCGCTGACATGGTCAACCTCGAGGCGATCGACCCGCTGAAGGTCGACTTCCGCGTGCCGGAAATCTATTTGTCGCAAATCCACGTTGGCCAGTCGCTGCAGATGAGCCTGGATGCAGTGCCGGGCAAAACTTACGAAGGCAAGGTCTTCGCGATCAATCCTAACCAGGATACGACCCTGCGCCCGGGGATGTTCGCGCGCGTTCGGCTGCTGACGCGCGACGCGCAGGAAGCCCTGGTCGTGCCCGAGCAGGCCATCGTGCCGCAGGGCGACGAGTGGTTCGTGTATCGCATCATCGATGGCAAGGCGCAACGCGCGAGGGTCGAGATCGGCCAGCGTCGGGGCGGCAAAGCCGAAGTCTTGAAAGGCCTGCGCGACGGCGACATCGTCATCACCGCTGGCCAGCTCAAGATCCGCGATGGCGTGCCGGTGCAGGTTGCCGCCGTTCAGAGCGCGCCCGCGGCGCCGCCCAACGCAGACGCCGGGGTTATCGCCGCTCCGAGCGCGCCCCCGGCGCCGCCCAAGGGAGACGCCGTTCCTGCGGCGCCGGCAAAGGCGGATGCGGCGGCGCCGGTGCCGAAGTCCTGACGCGCGCTACAAGTCGATGCTGCTGCCCGAGATATGCATCAAGCGGCCCGTCTTCGCGACGGTGCTGTCGCTGATCATCCTGCTGGTCGCACTGATTTCCTACACCCGGCTTTCG
>VBDA01000474.1 GCA_005883655.1 Betaproteobacteria bacterium
CAATGCTGGCTTCTGCGCAGACGGCTTCGGTGACGCTCTACGGCCGGCTCTACCCGGAAATTAATTTCGCGCGCATGACCGGGCCTACTGCGCCTGGTTCGGGGGTCAGCACGCTCACCGGACCACCTAGCGGTGAATCCTTCGGCACGATCATCAAGGAAGACGCGTCGAACTCGCGATTTGGCTTGCGCGGATCCGAATATTTCGGCAACGGATGGGCTGCGTTCTTCCAAGTCGAGCAGCGGGTGCTCATCGACACCGGCAATCCGGGGAACACGGGAATCGCAAGCAGGGATACATACGCTGGTCTCCAGAGCGCTGACTGGGGCCTCGTGAGGCTCGGCAACATGGACACGGTCTACAAGAACCTCGGCGATTCGCTGTCCTTCCTCGGTGTGTCCAGCGGCAACTTCGTATCCAATAGCAATGTACTGTCCAAGCAGGGCTTCGGCACCAACTCGGCGGGCAGTTTTCACCTGCGCCGCGGGAACTCGGTCTGGTATGAAACGCCGCAATACCGCGGCTTTCAGGCACTCATCCAGTACTCGCCCGATGAAGCAAAGACGCCGTCGCGCAATGCATATCTGGTGTCGACCGGCGTCAAGTACGATAACGGCCCGATCTACGCAGCGCTCGCTTACGAGCTCCACAACGATACCTTCGGGGGCTCGAGAAACGTCCCGTCAGCGCTATCGAACGTCAACGATCTGAACGCACGCTCAAAAGACACGGGGATTCGCCTTACCGGGCAGTACCGGTTCCCGCTTTTCGGCGGTGATCAGACCGTCGAGGGCGACGTCGCCGAAATCGAATACAAGGAATCCGGCGGTAAGAATGGTCGGTTTCAAAAATACCGCCATACGACTTACGCGATCGGTCTCGATTCGAAATGGAACGGCCCCTGGCGCACCGCCATTGCCTACACCGCGGCAAGTGCGGGCTCGTGCTCCCTTTTTGGAGGCGTACTGCCTTGCAATACCAGCGGGCTCGACGGCAAACAGTTCGCCGTGGGTGCCTCTTACAGCTTCTCGCCGCGAACAGCCGTGTTTGCGCTGGTCGCAAAGCTATGGAACGGACATTCGGCGCAATACAACAATCTAGACGGCAGTGACGCTGCGGTTGGCGCCGATATTCAGCAGATCGCGCTGGGAATCCTGCACAGCTTTTGACACGTCGACGCGGATGGCGAGGCCGCTGCTGCTTGCGGCGCTCCCATGACGCAGGCACGCCTGCGAACCCCCAGAGTGTGGCCTGGTTAGGCGGAAGATGCTGCCCGCGTGGCCGGACCTGTCGACGTGCGTCGCTTCCAACGATCCGGTTACCATACCGCGGGTCTATCTTATTGCCCGAAGCTCGGCTCGCCAACGGAGCGCAGTTTGGACATGCGTCCTTCCATCGCCGGCGACGATCGTGTTCTAATGCTCCAGTTAGAACGTCGGGTAGCAGGTTGCCTAACGTCACGCAACCGAAACAGGAACGGCATTGAGACGTAAGCTACTGTTGATCGTGTGTGGTTGGCTCGCTGCGGTTGCATTCGCACAAACGCCGTCGCTTGCAACGTATCAGGGTGCCGATCGGATGCAGCGCATCGTTGACGGTGCGAAAAAAGAAGGTGAGGTGACGATATACACCTCCGCGCCGGTCGACGACATGAAGGCGATGTCGAATGTATTCGAGAAAAAGTACGGTGTGAAAGTAAGACTTTGGCGCTCGAGCTCCGAAAACGTGTTGCAGCGCGGCGTAACCGAAGCGCGTGCCGGACACTTCGACGCGGACATTTTCGAGACCAACGGTCCGGAGATGGAGACGCTGGTAAAAGAGAAAATTCTCACTCCCGTGGTCTCGCCTTCACACGCAGAGCTGATCCCGGAAGCCCGGTTCCCGCATGGATCATGGGTCGGCTCACGCCTCAACATTTTTGCGCAGGCGTACAACACCAAGCTTGTGAAAGTGGAGGAGTTGCCCAAGACGTATCAGGATCTCCTCAACCCGAAGTGGAAGGGCAGGCTTGGCATCGAGGCTGAGGACGCAGATTGGTTCTCGGCGGTCGTGGCGCAAACAGGCGGCGAGCAGCAAGGACTCAAGTTGTGGAAGGATATCGTCGCGATCAACGGGGTCTCCGTGCGAAAGGGCCACACGCTGCTCACCAACCTGGTGGCCGCGGGTGAAATTCCCCTGGCTTTGACGACGTACAACTACAAGGCGGAGCAACTCAAAAACAAGGGTGCTCCCATCGACTGGTTCGTGATATTACCTGCGATTGCGCGTGCGAACGGTGTCGGCGTTGCCGCTAGGGCCGCCCACCCGAACGCGGCGCTGCTTTGGTATGAATTCGAGATTAGCGAGGAGGGACAGCGCATTCTCTTCCAGCGCGACTTCGTGCCAACCAATCGCAAGATCGAAACCAAGCTAAACAAGATTCCACTGCGCTTCATCGATTCCAGGGCCGTCATCGAAGATGCGGCCAAGTGGGAGAAGCTTTATGCCAAGACGTTCGGCGGCGCGCAGGGCAAATGAGTCTAAACGGAGAACTGGCATGGCCAAAGAATCGCACTACTCCAGCAAGAAAGACCGCGTGTTCGTGCGCGGCATCGAGGGTCAGTACAGCCTGAAGGAAGAGCTCGCCCGGCTGCGCGCGCTGCCGCGCGTCATCAAAGGCCACGAGGACAAGTTCATGGACGGGCCGCAGTCGTTTTCGAAGCACTTCGTGGAGCCGGTCGATGGACTGACGCAGACGCTCCACATGCATCTGGAAGAGTACGCGCCCGGTGGCCGCACGCAGAAGCACGGTCACGTGAACGAGGCGGCGTTCTACATTCTCGATGGGACCGGTTACGAGATTCATGACGGGATCCGTTACGACTGGAAGGCAGGCGATGTGGCGATCGTGCACAACAACTGCGTTCATCAGCATTTCAACGCCGATCCGTTGCAGCCGGCGCGCGCTTTGGTGATCAAGACCAAGCCGATGTACATGTTCATGAACATGCTGTTTCAGAAGACGGTTATTCCGAGGCCGACCGAGCCTACACCGGGTGGCACAATCATTCGAGCGACTGAACGCTCCCGACGCGGAAGCAGGCACGGGTACGGAAATCGAGGAAAGGAGGCCCAATGGCTTGGGGTGAATCGAAGGCGTGGTTGAGGGGTACGGCGAACCAGTCACTGTACGGGGCGTTGTTGGAGGAGGCGGCGGAAGCGCCGGTGAAGAACGGCAAGCGGAAGAAGGTGGTGCATCCGGAGGAGATGCCGTGGGAGTTGTCGCGGCAGGGGTTGCTCAAGCACCTGATCAATGAAGGGATGAACACGCGGATGGAGACGGTGGACGCGTACATGCTGATCATTCCGCCGGGGAGCCGGTCGGGGAAGCACCGGCATCTGGCGGAGGAGTGCCTGTATGTGCTGGAGGGACGGGGTTACGACCTGCACCAGGACTGTGAGGTGGAGATCACCGACACCTATCACTGGAAGGCACAGGCGGAGGTGAAGCGCTACGAGTGGGAGGCTGGGGATGTGATTTACATACCGCCGAACACGATTCAACAGCATTTCAATGCCGATGCGCAGCGGCCGGTGCGGTTGATATCGGCGATCAACCGGATTTACCGGCACTGTGGGCTCAATGATCTGGAGCAGATCGAGGATGCGCCCGAGTACCGGCCTGGGGTCAAGGTGACGCCGGCGCTGGTGGAGCAGTTCCTGCGCGCCAAGACGAAAGAACCAGCGTAAACGACGACGGCGGGGCCGTCGGCCGATGAAGGCGCACGCAGCCAAAGACCGTGCTGCTCCTCAACAACCGCGACGTGGAGGCTGTCCTAACGTCGGCCATGGCCATATCGGCGCTCAAGCGGGCATACAAGGATCTTGCGGCAGGAGAGGCTGTGTGCAGGCCGCGTAGCGACATCCGTATTCCTACCCGCGATCCGGACAAGTGCTACCAGTGGGGCACGATGGAGGGCGGGTCGACTGCCGGCTATTTCGCCATTCGGGTGAAGTCCGACGTGCTGTACGAACAGGAGCGCGACGGGGAACGCACGCAGGATAAATATTGTGGACGACCGGGCCGCTACTGCGGCCTCGTCCTGCTGCTCGAGGTCGAGACGGGTCTTCCGCTTGCTTTATTGAATGACGGCTTTCTGCAACAGGTTCGAGTTGCTGCCGACAGTGCCATTGGGGCCGAAGTCATGGCGCGGCGTGACTCGCGCGTGCTGGGCATGCTCGGTTCGGGCGGCATGGCTCGGGCGCACGTCGAGGCTTTGGTCGCGATGCGAAAGATCGAGCGGCTGCAGGTATTCAGCCCCACTCGCGACCATCGCGAGCGCTTTGCGAACGACATGCGCGAGCGCCATGGTCTGGAAGTCATTGCGGCCGACGAGCCAGGCACGGCTTGTCGAGGTGCGGACATCCTCGCCGCATGCACGGACTCCGCAACGGCGGTGCTCCGCGGCGAATGGCTGGAGCCGGGAATGCACGTGATTTCGATCGGCGGCCGGCCGCATCGGAGCGCGCGGGAGTTATTCGATCGCGTGCTCCGGTTGGGCACGGCACCGGCGCCGATCGGGCGACCGGGGCTTGGTACAGCCGACGAATACCTGGGCTATCTGGCACGGCCTTCGGATCCCCGGTGGCGTGCGATGCGCGCGGGGCGGGCTCCGCCGCAGGTTA
>VBDA01000475.1 GCA_005883655.1 Betaproteobacteria bacterium
CCGAGCAGAAACCGAGCTCAGGCAAAGCCGCGGAACGGCGATTCATCCGCACCGGGATGTCCGAGTCGGAAGTCATTCGACGCATCGGCAAGCCCGAGGTGGATACGCGGGGCAGCCGCAAGCAAGGCAAGCAAGCCAAGGAGGGCAAGCACTGGTCGTACCTCCCTGCAGCGGCAGACCCCGACACGATCACCACTTTGACCATCGTCGGCGGACTGGTCGCCAACGTCGAGCGCAAAGTCGTGCGCTGACCGATGCGCGCGGTGATCCAGCGCGTGTGCGAGGCGGCGGTAACGGTCGACGATCACACCGTCGCCAGGATCGGCGGCGGCCTCCTCGTCCTGTGTGGTGTCGCCCCGTCGGATTCGATCGCCGCAGCCGATTGGCTGGCGCACAAGATCGTCGCCTTGCGCATCTTCGACGACGACGCCGGCATCATGAACCGCTCTGTGCGCGACAGCGGCGGCGAGATTCTCACCGTCAGTCAGTTCACGCTCCATGCGTCGACGAAAAAGGGCGCCCGCCCATCTTACAGCGGCGCGGCATCGCCGGAAGTCGCGCAGCCCCTATTCGACGCTTTCGTCGACGCGCTCGAGCGCGAACTCGGGCGCCAGGTCCCAACCGGCGTGTTCGGCGCGCACATGCAAATTGTGCTGACCAACGATGGTCCGGTCACGCTCTGGATCGACTCCGCGACGCGCGAATAGCGCGAATAACCCAAGCCGGCGGGCGATCAGTCGAGTTGGGAAACGATATCGAACGATCCCGAAAGCGTGCGATGCACCGGGCACTTGTTCGCAATTTCCAGCATCCGCGTCCGCTGCTCGGCGGAAAGGTCTCCGCTGACGTGGATATCTCGACGCATCCGGTACACGCCATCGTGCTCCTCGTGATCCACCTCGACTTCGAGCGCGGCCAGCTCGATCCCCTTGTGCCGGGCGTACAGCGTCAGCGTGAGCGCGGTGCATGCCGCCAGTGCAGCGTCGAGCAACTCATGGGGGTCGGGCCCGAGATCATCGCCTCCGACGTCGCGACCGGCGTCGGTGATCACTACGTGCGGTCCGATCTCGATCTGCTGAGCGATCGTCCCGACGCGCGCCCTGGCGGTCCGCACTGCACGCAACTTGGCCGCCACGGTCAGTTACGCTTACCCATGATCGTCATCCCTTGTCGACACTGTAACGGCCCGGGCCGAAGGCCGTCACCACCAGCATGCCGCCCATGATCGACACGTTCTTCAGGAACTGGATTTTGTTCATTGCCGCCTGCGCTCCTTCCATCGTCCAGAAATTGTGGTAGACCAGCGACACCGGAATGACGAACAGGAAAAGCAGGAACGCGGCCCAACGCGCTTTCCAGCCGACGACCAGCAGCAGCCCGGCGCCTAGCTCGATAATGACGGTCAATACGGCGAGTACCTCCGGCATGGGTAAGCCCTTGCCGGCGATGCCGGCGGCAACGCCGGAAAAACCCATGAGCTTCTGGAAGCCCGATAGCACGAAAATCGAACCCAGCAAAATACGCCCCACCAGCGCCAACGCATCCGATTGGTTCTTCATTGCTTCTCCCGCAAGTTGATCGAGTCGTTCGGTCGAACCATTGCCGGTCGTCATCGAAACGGCCAAAGCGAAGCCGCGATCGGCGGCCGACTATAGTGCGCGCCCAGGCGCGGCGTCAATCATCAAGGACATCGGTATCAACCGCGAGTTCCGCCAATACCAGGCGCCAGGTTGGGTCGGCGGCCGCTCGTGCCTAGAGCTTGTATGCGCGCTTCGCCAGACCGTAGGCAAGCTCGGGTGCCAGCTCGAAAGCCTCGTCCTGCTCGATCTTGTGCTCGGCCACGAGTTGAGCAAGGAAGCGGCAGTCCATCCTGCGCGCCACATCGTGTCGCGCGGGTATCGAAAGAAATGCCCGCGTGTCGTCGTTGAAGCCGACCGTGTTGTAGAAGCCGGCAGTCTCCGTGGTCTGCTCGCGAAAACGCTGCATGCCCTCGGGGCTGTCGTAGAACCACGGCGGGCCCAACCTGAGAATCGGATAGTGCCCTGCCAGCGGCGCGAGCTCGCGCGAATACGCTGTCTCGTCCAGCGTGAAAAGAATGAGAGTCAGATCACGTTCGTTGCCGAAACGATCGAGCAGAGGCTTGAGCGCATGGACGTAATCGGTGCGCGTCGGGATGTCGGCGCCCTTGTCGCGGCCGAAGCGTTGGTGCACCTGCGGGTTGTGATTCCGGAACGAGCCCGGATGGATTTGCATCACCAGCCCATCCTCGAGGCTCATCTTCGCCATCTCGGTCAGCATTTGCCCGCGAAACGCTTCGGCTTCCGCAGCCGTAGCCTTACCCTTGAGCGCCTTCGCGAAAAGCGCTTCGCATTCCGTTTCACCAAGGTCCGAAGTCTGCGCGGTTGGATGGCCGTGATCGGTCGACGTCGCGCCCATGG
>VBDA01000476.1 GCA_005883655.1 Betaproteobacteria bacterium
CTCGCTTATCAACTTTCGCGTGTTCTTGACCGCTTCGGTCGTGTCGGACTTGTCGTCGAGGACGATGAAGTTGAGCTTCTGCCCGCCGATCGTCGGCGAGCCGATCATTTCGAGCGTATTTTTTTCCGGAATGCCGAGCGACGCCGCCGGGCCGGTCGCCGAGAGCGTAACGCCGATGTTGATGTCGGCCATGGCGATGCCAGCCGTCAGCAGCGTCGCCAAGGCAACCGCGAATTTTTCGATTCTCATCATTTTCCTCCCTAGGGATACGCGCCGCGGTGACAGACGTGCGGCGCGATGTTATTGAGCGCTAGAGGCAAGCGTCTGACTTCGCCTCGCGGCTTGCGTTGGCGTGGCGGTGGATGCGCCGGATTCTGGCATCAGGCGACGGGACGGTCAACGAACGTGCCGGCGACGTTGCCTTGCCAGGAGAGTCATCGCTTGATCAGCGCATCTCGGATTTCGCGCAAAAGCTCAGTCTGCTCCGACGGCGGAGGCGGCGGCGACGGGTGCGCGCGCCTCAGGGCGTTGATCTGCTTGACCATCAGGAAAATGATGAACGCCAAGATCACAAAATTGATCGTCACGGTCAGGAAGTTGCCATAGGCGAAAAGCGGCACACCGGCCTTGGTCAGCGCATCGTAGGTCATCGGTCCGTTGTAGCCCGGCGGCGGAGTCCCAAGCATGATGAACCAGTTGCTGAAGTCCAGACCGCCGAAAACACGGCTTATGACTGGCATGATCAGATCCTTGACCAGCGAATCGACCAGCCGTCCGAAGGCGGCGCCAATGATGACCCCGACAGCAAGATCGACCACACTGCCTTTGATCGCAAACTCGCGAAACTCCTTCATGATCGCCATAGCAATCTCTCCTCAGCGTGATGCTAAAAAGGCATGAATTTAAACGGCTGCCTCGCCGGACTCGCCAGTGCGGATGCGCACCACCTGCTCCACTGTAGTCACGAATATTTTGCCATCGCCGATCTTGCCTGTGCGGGCCGCTTTGATCACGGCCTCGATCGCCCGCTCGACAAGCGTGTCGCTGACAATCACTTCGACCTTGACCTTGGGCAGAAAATCGACGACGTACTCGGCGCCGCGATAGAGCTCGGTGTGGCCTTTTTGGCGCCCGAACCCCTTCACTTCGGTGACGGTGAGCCCGGTGACCCCGATCTCGGAGAGCGCCTCGCGCACCTCGTCGAGCTTGAACGGCTTGATGATTGCTTCGACCTTCTTCATGGACACTCCTTGCAGCGCGCATCGATACGTTGGAGGTTACACCACCGGACGCTCGCCCGGACCGGTGAGCGCCTGTCCCGATGCTCCAGGCTCTATATGCTTCCACTCCGACCATGCCGAGGTGATCGGATAGCGCCAATCCTTGCCAAAGCCACGCGGCGTGATCCGGATTCCCACGGCCGCCTGGCGGCGCTTGTACTCGTTGATCTTGATCAGGCGCACAACTTGAGCAACGTCAGCGGCGGCATAGCCTCGAGCCACGATCTCGGCCGGACTCAAGTGCTGCTCGACGTACGCCTCCAGGATGGCGTCGAGAGCGTCGTAGGGCGGCAAGCTGTCCTGATCGGTCTGGTCCGCTCGGAGCTCGGCGGAGGGTGGGCGCGTGATGATGCGCTCCGGGATCACTCGCCCAAGCGTGTTGCGATAATGTGCGAGCCGGTACACCAGTGTCTTGTCGATGTCTTTGAGCACCGCGAAGCCGCCCGCCATGTCGCCGTAGAGCGTCGCGTATCCCACCGCCATTTCCGATTTGTTGCCGGTAGTGAGCACGATCGAGCGGTATTTGTTCGACAGCGCCATCAGCAATGTCCCGCGAATGCGAGCCTGAATGTTCTCTTCGGTGGCGTCCTCGGGAAGGCCCTTGAACTCTTCGGCTAGCGTGGTCCTGAACGCCTGGACAGCCGCATCGATAGGCATCTCGTCATAGCGCACTCCGAGGATGCCGGTCATCGTTCGCGCATCTTCGAGACTGATCGCGGCGTTGTAGACCGAGGGCAGCATGACCGCACGGACCCGGTCGCGCCCGAGAGCGTCGACGGCGACCGCGAGCGTCAACGCCGAGTCGATGCCGCCCGAAAGTCCGAGCAGCACGCCCGGGAAGCCGTTCTTTTCGACGTAGTCGCGGACGCCCATGGTGAGCGCGGCATAGACGTTCGGCTCAAGGCGCTCATCGAGAGCACCGCGAACGTGTTTCGGTGTCGCGCCATCGAATTCGGCGAAAGCCAGCGTGTCGTGCCATGCCGGCAATTGCTGCGCTACGGCTCCTCTGCCATCGACGATGAACGACGCGCCGTCGAATACCAGCTCGTCCTGCCCCCCGGTCCGATTGACATAAATGATCGCCAGGCCGGTCTCCCGGGCGCGCGCCGCGACCACCTCTCTCCTTAGCATATGCTGGCGGGTGTGAAACGGCGATCCGTTGGGAACGACGATGAGCTGCGCTCCCGCATCACGCGCTGCTGTCGCGGGGCCGGCACACCAGACGTCCTCGCAAATGATGATGCCCACTCGAACGCCGTCGATGTCGACGATGCACGGCTCACCGCCAGGGTTGAAGTAGCGCTGCTCGTCGAAAACGGTGTAATTCGGAAGGCAACGCTTGCGATAGCGCGCAGTTACGTTGCCATCGCGCAACACCGCGACCGCGTTGTAGCGTCCGTCAGGCGCAAGCTCCGGAAAGCCGACCAGGACAGTGACGCCCTTGACGAGCGCGGCGAGGCGCGACAGTTCGTCGGCGCACGAGGAAAGAAATGCCGGACGCAGCAGCAAATCCTCCGGCGGGTAGCCACACAGCGAGAGCTCCGCGGTGATCAGCAACTGCGCCCCGCCGCGCCGCGCCTCGGCGGCAGCCTCGAGGATGCGCGCCGCATTGCCGGAGAGATCGCCGACCACCTGATTGAGCTGAGCGATCGCGACGCGCATACGTAAATATTACC
>VBDA01000477.1 GCA_005883655.1 Betaproteobacteria bacterium
ACCGGCGCGAAATTCACCGACAACTTGCCGGCGGGGTTGCAGGTTGCGACTACACCATCCGCCAGCACGACCTGCACCGGTTCGCCAACCTGGTCGCCGACCGCGGGATCGACGTCCGTCAACTTCGGGCAGACCACCGGGGCGAACATTCCGGCAAGCGGATCATGCACGGCCAGCGTCGCCGTGACGGCAACGACCGCGGGGCCGCACACGAACGTCAGCGGATTCATCTCGACGACGGAGGGCGGAACGAACTCCGGCAGCGGCGGGTCGGCCACGGCGTCACTCACCGCCATCGTCGCCCCGAGCATCGCGAAGTCGTTCGGCACCAACCCCATTCTGGTAAACGGAACGTCGCTCCTCACGTTCACCATCACCAATCCCAACGCGAGCGATGCGCTGACCGGGATCGCTTTCGCCGACACCTACCCGGGCGGCCTCGTCAACGTGAGCCCTTTGTCGCCGCCAATCGCCAACACCTGTGGCGGCAGCGTGACCGCGACTGGCGGCGGCAACAGCATCAGCCTCAGCGGTGGATCGCTCGCGGGCGGAGCGAGTTGCACCGTGTCGGTTACCGTGACCGCAGCGGCGGCCAATGTGTACGCGAACATCAGCGGCGCTGTTTCGGCAACGACCGCGGGGACGGGCAGCACGGCGAGCGCCAGCCTGACGGTGAATGCGCCACATCCCGCGATCAGCGTATTGAAGCGAGTCGGGACCAGCGCAACTGGGCCGTGGTTCGACTTCCTGAGCGTCGCACCGACCACGCCGTTGTACTACCAGTTCACAGCCGAAAATACGGGCGACGTTGCGCTCAATCCGTTCAGCGTCAATGATTCGACCCTGGCGGGAACCGGAGTCGACCCGGCCGGCTGCGCCTGGCAGACGACGAATTCGCCTTCGACTCTCCCGGCGTTGCCGGTCGCGACGGCTACCATCGATCCGACCGCGACCTGCGTCGTCGGGCCGATCAGCGCGGCGAATGGCGATCACCCGAACACCGCGACCGCGCACGGCACCTACAGCGGCGTCGTCTACGACTCGAATCCGGCGAGCGCCGATTACATCGGCGCCACCGCCGGGTTCACTCTGCTCAAACAGATCGGTACGTCGGCGAGCGGCCCGTGGTCGCCCGCTATCAGCGTGTCGGCGGGCGATAATGTTTTCTACAAGTTCACGCTTGTCAACACCGGCGCGCTGGTTCTGAGCTCGATCAGCGTCACGGATCCTCTGGTAAGCACCGCCTCGTGCACGTTCACGGATCCGCTCCCGGTGAGTGGCGCGACGACATGCATCGTCGGACCCCTCGTCGCCTCGGGTGCAGGTGGCAGCACGACCACGAATACGGCGACCGGAAACGGATCGAACAGCGGGACGATTTATCACACGGCCCCATCGTCCGCGAGTTATACCATCGGCTCCACAAGCAGCGATCTGGTCATCACCAAGACCGACGGCGTGGCGAGCGTCAACGCCGGCGGCAGCACCGTCTACACCATCGTCGCCACCAACAACGGTCCGAGCGCGGTCAGCGCAGCAACGGTGACCGACACGGCGCCGGCGAGCCTGACCTTCGGCGCCTGGAGCTGCGCCGCATCCGCAGGATCGAGTTGTCCGGCCAGCGGCAGCGGCAATATCTCGGCCGCGGTCAACCTTGCCAACGGCGGCACCGCGACCTTCACCGTCAATGCGACCGTGGCCGGCAACGCCAGCGGTTCGATCGCCAACACGGCGACCATTGCGGCGCCAGTCGGTGTCACCGATCCGACCCCGGGCAACAATAGCGCGACCGACACCGATACGGTGGCAGGGCAAGTCACGCTCGCGGTCGCGAAGACCGACGGCAGCGCGACCTTCACGCCGGGCGGCACCGCGACCTACACCGTCACCGTGACCGACACCGGCACGAGCGACGCGACCGATGTCACCGTAAGCGATGCGCTGCCTGCGGGGGTAACGCTCACCGCCAATGTCACCTGTGTGGCCAACGGCAGCGCGAGCTGCGGTACGCTGAGCGGAAGCATCGGCGGGACGAGCTTCGGCACGACCGGCGCGACGGTTGGTGCCGGGATAGGCAACTCACTGGTCTTCACCGTCCCCGTCGCGTTCGCGTCGGGAATGACTACCAATCCGCTGGTCAATGCCGCAACCGCGACCGATCTTGCCACCGGTGCGAGCGCCTCGGGCGCCGACAGCGATACGCTCGCACCGCAGGTAACGTTGGCGGTGGCGAAGACCGACGGCAGCCTGACCTACACGCCCGGCGGCACCGCAACCTATACCGTCACGGTCACCCATGGCGGATTGTCGGATGCGACCAATGTGGCGGTCAGCGATACACTGCTGCCGGGCGTAACGCTCACCGCCAACGTGACCTGCGTCGCGATTGGCAGCGCCGGTTGCGGCACCGTGACCGGGCTCGCGGGGCAGACAAGCTTCGGTGCGACCGGCGCGCATATTGCTGCCGGCCCGGGAAACTCGCTCGTGTTTACCGCGCCGGTCGCGTTCTCCGCGGCGATGATGGCCGATCCTCTCGCCAATACTGCGACCGCGACCGACTTGCTTTCCGGCGCGACCGGCTCCGGTACGGACAGCGACGCGCGCTCGCCGCAGGTCTCGCTGGCTGTTAGCAAGACCGACGGCAGCCCCGCGTACACCCCTGGGGCCACGGCAACCTATACAGTCACCATTACCAACACCGGCTTGACCGACGCGCTCAACGTATCCGTTGCCGACGCGCTGCCGGCAGGCGTAACGCTGACCGCCAATGTCATTTGCACAGCCAACGGCAGTGCGAACTGCGGCACGGTGACGGGCGGCAGCGGACAGACAAGCTTTAGCGCCACGAATGCGACGATCGGCGCGGGTGCTACCAGCTCGCTCGTGTTTACCGTGCCGGTCGCCTTCGCTTCGAACTTGCAGGCAGATCCGCTGGTGAACGCCGCGACAGCCACGGGCAGCGGCTCCGACAGCGATGTGCGGGCCGCGCAGGCGACGCTCGGGGTGACCAAGACCGACGGCCGCGCGACCTACACACCAGGCGGCACCGCAACGTATACGATCGTAGTAACGAACGCCGGACCGTCCGATGCCTCGAATACGACTGTTTCGGACCCGTTGCCGCCCGGCGTCACGCTGACCGCCAATGTCTCCTGCGTGGCCGCCGGCACGGCGAATTGCGGCATAGTGACGGGAACGGCGGGCCAAACGAGCCTCGGCACGACCGGAGCTTCAATCGCCGCAGGGGCGGCCAATTCGCTCACGTTCATTGCGCCGGTTGCTTTCGCGCCAAGCTTGGCCAGTAGTCCTCTTATTAACACAGCGACCGCAACCGATCCCACGAGCACCCCTGCAACCGGATCCGACGGCGACACGCTGAACGCGCTCGCCGATCTAGCTATCACCAAGACCGATGGCGTGGCCACCGCAGTGCCCGGGCAAACCGTGACCTACACCATCGTCGTGTCGAACGCGGGTCCAGGCGATGTTATCGGAGCCGTCGTTGGCGATGTATTCCCCGCGATGATTAGCAGCGCGACTTGGACCTGCGTCGCCAGCGCGGGCAGTTGTAGCCCCTCGGGGTCAGGAAACATCAGCGACACGGTCAACCTCCCGGTTGGCGCGACGCTGACCTACACCGTCCTTGCCACAATCTCGCCAAGCGCCACCGGCAACCTCGTCAATACTGCAACGGTGATCCCCCCCGGCGGCGTCACCGATCCCAACCCGGCGAATAACAGCGTCACCGACACCGACACCATCACGCCGGCCGCCCCGGTGGCTGACCTGGCCATCACCAAGAGCAACGGCGTGACGAGCGTCAATGCAGGCGCCACGACGACCTACACGATTGTCGTGAGCAACGGCGGACCCTCCGCAGCAGGCGGCGCGATCTTTACCGATCCGGCGGTCGCGAACGTGAACGTGACCGGCGTCACTTGCGGCAGCGCAACCGGCTTGGCGTCTTGTCCAGGTCCGTCGAACACGACCGTTGCGCTGATGCAAGGCGCCGGCGTCGTCATTCCGACCCTGCCAGCTGGCGGGAGCGTGACCTTCACCGTGAACGCGACGGTGGCCGGCGGCGCCACCGGCACGATCACCAACACCGCCAATATTGCCGCACCGGCGGGCGTGATCGACCCGAATCCAGCAAACAACAACGCAACGGATAGCGACATTGTTGCAGCGGCCGCCAACCTCGCGCTTGCCAAGACAACCGGAAGCGCGACCTATAACCCGGGCGACGTTGCGACGTACTCTATTACCTTGACCAACAGCGGTCCATCAAACGCGAACAACGTTACGATCACCGACAATCTGCCTTCGGGCGTGACGCTTACCGCGAACGTGACCTGTGCGGCGACCGGCGCCGCGACCTGTGGGAGTATCAGCGGCGCCGCCGGCGGAACGAGTTTTACCGCGACCGGCGCGACGATCCTTGGCGGCACCGGCAACCGTCTCGTCTACTCACTGCCCGTGCGTTTCGCGTCCAATCTCGCGGCATCGCAGATAACCAATACCGTGACGGCGAGTGATCCTGCGGCATCGAGCGTTGTTGTGGCCTCGGCCACCAACGTCCTGGTCGTCAATAGCGCGGCGCAGCCGATTCCCATCAACGACGTCCGCGCGCTTTGGCTGCTCATCTGCTTCATCCTTCTGTTGGGCGGGTGGCGAGCGCGAGCACGGCCCTAACACTCGGTGGTTGCGGAGGGCTGCAATCGTTTGGAACACCTGTGGGTCGAGTGCTC